>JAOPVF010000169.1 GCA_025963195.1 Mycobacterium sp.
CCACGTCATCGACGACGAGGAGTAGCGCTCTCACCATTCGGTGGGTCGACAAGGGAGCGCCGCAGGGTGTGCAGCGCCACGTGCAGCTGCGACTTCACGACCGGTTCGGCGATGTGCAGATCCGCGGCAATACGCTGCGTCGTCCAGCCAAGGTACTGGGCCTGTCGAATCACCTCTCGGTCCAATGGCTGCAACCGATTCAAGGCTTCGCTGACCACCGCGCGATCGACTGGCCTGTCGGTCGCGCGTCGGTCGTCGTCGCCGTCCGCGGTCACGACGTCAGCGTTTCTTTCAACGCGAAGTGACCGTCACCGGCATTGTCCTGACCATCCATCAGGTAACGCAGGATGAAGTCGTGCGCTGACGCCAGGTGCTCGCGGGTGAGGGTGGCGGCCAACGCGGAGTCTCCTGCCTCGACCGCGGCGAGGATGGCGAGATGTTCTGACGTCAGGTGTTCGGTCTTACCGACCACCTCGATGTGGACGTACATGTAGCGGTCGGTGAGCCGTCGCAACCGTTCGACGAGCTCGATCATCCGGGGGCGGCCAGCGCGCTCGTACACGGTGGCGTGAAAGGCACCGTTGGCGGCCAGCCAGGTGCGCGTATCGGCGTGCTCCTCCATGATCTGGAGCTGCTTACGCATCGTGATGTGGTCTGCGCGACCGACATTCGGAACGGCGATCTGAGTGGCCAGTGGCTCCACGGCCTCGCGGAGTTCGTAGAGTTCCTGCAACTCCGCGATGGAAAGACCGGTCACTACGGCGGTCGCGTTCGACACCGGTTGCACGAGCCCCTCGCCGACCAGGATCTGAAGGGCATCGCGTACTGGAATGCGGCTCACGCCGAACCGCTCGGCGGTGCTCTGCTGAGAGAGCCTCGAGCCCGGCGTGATGTCGCCCTGCAATATCTCCGACCGTAGCTCGGCAGCGACCCGTGCCGCGGCACTTGCGTATGCCATTCAGCCTCCTTGGATACCACCTCTCATTTCTGTATACGTCTCATTCCTGTGGAGGTGCTGCGAATGCCCCATGGGATCACGAGTGGCCAAAACGCGGATGCGGTGTACGGGCGGGCGCCCGTACACCGCATCCGCTACGACTCAGCGGTCAATGGTCAGCGAAGCCTCACGCGTATCCCAAGGCCCTGTTCTCCGTTCTGATCCGCACGTTCAGAACGAGAGCGTTGGCAATGGTGAACGTGATCGCGGTCAGCCATGCCGAATGCACCAGCGGCAGCGCAACCACTTCGGCCACGACTGCCGTGTAGTTGGGATGATGCAACCACCGATACGGCCCGCGGCGCACCAGCGGCGCGTCCGGGATGACGATCACGCGTGGATTCCAGTGCTTGCCCAGCACCGTCGCGCACCACCAGCGCATGACCGTGCTGAGCACCACGATGGCCAGCATGGGCCAGCCCAGCAAGGGAATGAACGGCCGGTGCGTCGTCGCGACCTCGACGACGCAGCCGACGAGGAGCAGGACGTGCATCGCCACCATCACCGGATAGTGACCGCGGCCGAATTCCTTGCCCCCGTTCGCAATCGACCAGGCAGCGTTTCGTCGTGAGACGACGAGCTCCAGCAGCCGCTCGACGCCGATCGCGAGGATCAGAAGGTAGTACATGGCAGGCCCCTACCAGCTCAGAAGGAGAAGCTCGAAGCTGAAGCCCGGCCCCATCGCCAGCATCACTCCCAATGAACCCTCTGGCGGTGGCTCGGCGATGGTCCGGCTGAGGACGTCCAGCACCGATACCGACGACATGTTGCCGTGATCGCGCATCGAGTTCCAGCTGTGAGCAAGGGCATCCGGCGTCAGGTCGATCGCGTTGGTGATCGATTCGAGCACCTTGGGGCCACCGGGATGGCAGACCCACGTCGAGATGTCCCCGGTCGACAGGCCGTGGTCGTCGAGGAACCGGTCAACCTCCTCGCCGAGATGGGTATCGGCCATGCTTGGCACGTCTTTGGACATGACCAGCTGGAATCCATGGGAAGTGACGTTCCACCCCATGACGTCGACCGTTCCAGGAAGGAGCCGACTGCGAGTGTCGAGCACCTTCGGGCCCGACTTCACCGCTGGGCTGTTCGGTACCCGATCAGACCCGGTGACGACCACCGAAGCCGCACCATCGCCGAACAGACACACGCCGATCAACGCGGGTATCGACGTGTCGTCGTGCTGGAGTGTGAGAGAACACAATTCAACGGACAGCAACACCGCCACGTGGCCAGGGAAGCCACGCAGGTAGTCGTGTACACGGGCCATCCCGGCCGCACCCGCGACACAGCCGAGCCCGAATAGGGGGACCCGCTTCACGTCGGCCCGCAGGCCGATGCTCGTGGCGATGCGCGCATCGATGGTCGGCACCGCAATTCCGGTGCTCGACACCACCACGATGACGTCGACCTCTTCGGGCGCGACGTTGGCCGAATCGAGCGCCGACAGCACTGCCTGCCGACCCAGGTCGCAGGCGACCTCGATGTACGCGGCGTTGGCTTCGGTGAAACCACTCATCTGCGGGTAGCGCGAGACGGGCAGTGCCAGGTTGCGGTAATCCACCCCGCTCGTTCGGGCGAAGCGCATGAACTCCGGGCCGCCCACCTTGGTGAGCTCGCGTGTGACCTCGTCCTGGTTGTATCGATACGGCGTAAACGCCACCCCGGTCCCGGCGACGCTTGGTGCACCGGTTCGGTTGAATGCGGGCGAGTCCACCGTTGTGAAAATCGTTGTATCTGTCATACCTAGGCAGACGGAGCGCATTCGTTGCGCGTTCACGTGTTTTAGAACATATGTGAATCCACGCACTTTCGATTTCGCGAACGAAACATGTTGAGGACACTGGGCATTCGCCGAGATCCTGCCGAACGTCAACCTCGACTCAAGCGCATGCGCAGACTACCCCGCACCGACTCGATGAGACTGCTGAAACCCTCGGAATCGACTGGGACAGCGCTGGTAGGTTTGGGCGCGCACTTGCCCGCCTCGCGGTTGACGCGTCCTAGTTCAGGTGAGGCTCGAGCTCGGCCACCAGATGCTTCTTCCCACCGAACCCGATCACGCGGTGGATCTCCTGGCCGTCCTTGAACAACAGCATGGCGGGAATGCCCGTGAAGTTGAACCGCTTCCAGATGCCCTCGAACTGATCGACGTCGATCTTGCGCACGACGATGCGCCCGGCCCACTCCTCTGACAGCGCGGACAACACCGGTGTCACCTGGCGGCACGGGCCACACCACTCTGCCCAGAAGTCGACCAGCAACGGCAGGCCCGTCGAGCTCTCGGCGGCGATGTCGTCGGGAGTGATGGCGGTCAACGTTTCTCGCGCAACCTCGTAGGCCCGTTTGTCGCTTGCCTCCTGTGTCAGGACGTCGGCTGACACCGGCTCTCCCGTCGACCGCGCCCAGCTGGTGAACTCCTCGAAGCGCGGGCCCGGTGCGTCGTGCGTGCCGCACGCCTCCTGGATGGCTCCCATCAATGCCTTCAGCGCCGCGCCGAGCTGCTGGCCGCTGCCCTCCAGCCCGAAGGCACGCACGGTTACCGTGCCCCCGTCGCGCTGCGGCTCGACGTCATGAAAGAGCCGAACCATGTACTGCTCGTCATCGGTGACGTGCCAGCGGCTGGTGATCTCGCGCAGGCGAGCGAGCTCACGGGCGGCCACCTCCTCGTCGGACAACCGCCTGCCGCGCTCGAGAACGTAGGCGGCGAAGGGGCCGTATTCCGGCGAGTCGGGCCCACCGCCGATCCGCTCCCGCAAGGCGCCCAGCAGCTTCCGATAGACCTCGGCCTCGCCGTCGCCCTTCGCATCCAGGTCGAATTCTGGCCAACGGCCGATCGTCGCACCGTCCCGCTGCGCGATCTCCACGCCTTCGAGCAACTTGATGACATGGGTGCCCTCGCCGGGCACGGTGACGGTGAACTCGTGGCTGCGCTCCATCGGATCGCCTCTCGTTGGCCTGGCCAGATCGTACTGAGCCAGCCGGTGTAACCCCACTCCTTATCTAGAGAAGCGAGCCGCCCGAGGCGGCCCCCATCGTCGCGAGGAAGGCACGTAATGGCACAGCGGGAAATATCTCTGCTCCAACTCACCACGACCACCGCATCTGGATGGGTAGTCCTGATCCGCGCCTACGTGGGATTGATCTTCATCGCCGAGGGAATCTTGAAGTACCTCCGGCCGGATGCGCTGGGCCCCGGGCGGTTCGACATGATCGGCGCACTGTTGTTCACCAAAGTGCCCCTCCTGTGGGGATCGGCTCCGCTGTACCCGAAGGAAGGCGGCGCGTGGGACTTCATCCACGAGTCCCGTCTCGAGGTGGCGATGCTGTGCGGCAGCGTCTTTCTGTTCATCGTCGGCGCGGGTGCGCACTCCGTAGACGCACGCACGAGCCGGGTCAATACGCCAGCGGCGGTGTCCTGATCGAGCCTTCACAGCGATTCCGAAACGAGGCGGGGTGATGACGAGAGAGAATGAAGCGCGCCGTCCTCGCCCCGTGGAGACGCGTACCTCGCGTTCGGAGGGAGGGCTGCGGTCGGTGACGGATGCAGCGTATCCCGACTGGGAAGCGGTGTATTCCGACAACGTGACCTGGGTGTACCGACTGATGTACGGGAAGGTGGGCAATCGGCCCGACGCCGAGGACCTGACAGCCGAAGTGTTCACGACGGCGTTACGGCCGCTGCGGGTTTCGGCAAGCGTGCCCGAGGTTCGCAAGTATCTTCGGATGACGGCGCGCACGGTTCTCGCGTCCTACTGGGCGGATCGGATGGGCAGGGAGGTGACGTCGATCGAGGAAGACGTGCCAGAGGCAACCGAGCCCGAGCTCGTCGCGAGCGACGCGCCCGACCGAGTCGGCAGATTGTTGGCGAGCTTGCCGCAGAATTATCGGCGTATCTTGGAACTGCGTTTCCTGCAGGCGTTTTCGGTGCGAGAAGCTGCCACTCAAATGGGTGTCAGCGTCGCGAACGCGAAGGTCTTGCAGCACCGCGCGCTGCGGATGGCGGCGCAATCGAGTGACGAGGAGACGACGTGAGCGACCGAAACGTGCGCCGCTTCGTCGAAGGTCTGTTACGGGGGCAGCCGACGGAACGCGCTCGCCCCGATGACTTCGAAGCCCAGCAGATGAAGACCGCCATCGAGCTGCGCGCAGCCCGGTTGGGCAGTGATGCACCGCGCGAGGAGTTCGTCGCCGACCTCCATCGCCGGTTGGCTCAGGCAGAGGAAGCCGCACGAGGGGTCGATCGTCCCGCCGCCAGGAGCGGCCCCGCTGGCACCAGGAGGCAGGTCGTCATCGGCACCTCGATCGCGGCCGCGTCCGCCGCGGCCGGGCTCATCGTCGACCGCGCCCTGCTGCGCGACGGCGAGGCGCCCGCACCGACACCGTCCGCGCAGGGGGTCATGGAGCCGAACACCGGTGTCTGGGCTCCGGTGGGGTCCAGCGTCGACGTCCCCGACGGGGGAACGCTGGCCTTCGACCTCGGCTCCGTCAACGGCTTCGTTCATCGGGTCGACGGTCAGCTCGAGGCGGTATCCGGGATCTGCACGCACCAAGGCTGCCGGCTGTGGCTCGATGCGCCGGACAACCGGCTGCGCTGCCCGTGCCACTCGACGTCGTTCTCGCTTGCCGGGGAGACGCTGGCCCATCAGCTGCCGATCGCTCCTGCGCCGTTGCCGCGCATCCAGGTCCGCGAAACCAATGGGGTGATCGAGGTGTACGCGCCGACCCGACAAGCCTGAATCGAGTTGCGCATCATCCGATTCGGCGTGACGAGTTAGGGGAGGAGCGAGATCTTCTGCCAGATCTTGCTGGACAGCTCGGTGGTGAGGGTCTCGATGCCGGAGATGGTCTCGAGCACGACGCCATCGGTGCTGTGCTCGGCGCTCAACGCCGCCGTCTTGGCCACGAGGCTCAGCATCTCCGAGCAGTAGCCGAGGTAATGGCGCAACTGCTCGGCGTCCAGGCCGTGCCCGACGCTCTCTGCGGTCGGCGTGTAGTTCGGGCTGACCTGCTCCGGATCCTTGGAGAGTTGGTGCATGTCGATGACGTGGGCCAGCGAGCGCAGCCGATGGAGCAGCCGAAGCAATGCGCGCCGCTCCATGCGCTCGGGCAAGACCCAGAGGAACACGACCGCGATCGCCGCGAAGACGATGTCGTTGATGGCGCTCTCGGTCAGTGGCACCCAGTCTGCGGTCTTGGCGAGCCCGTCGGTGACCGCCGCACGCAGGCTGAACACCAGCAGGGCCAGCGTCAGCGCAACGATCACGATGCTCGTGGCGCGGGCTGCCAGTGTCGCGCGTCGAAGGCGCACCCGCGACTCGTCAGCCTCGCTCTCGACCAGGTCGACCAGATGGCCGAGGTCGCGTGCCGCCTTGGTCAGTCCTCGCTCCCCGAAGCGGGCGTATACGCGTCGTTCGAGCTGCGCCACGGTGTCCCCGACGTGGCCAGCGGCGAGCTGCACCACGTCTCCTGCTGGGCTCGTCTGCGCCACGCAACGACTGTAGAAGTAATCGGGCCGCTGATGGCGAACTATGGTCGGTTCAGACAGGCGCGAAGGAGCGACATGGACGAGTTGGTGGACCACCGACGACGTGAACTAGCCATCAGCGTGCTTGGCGGGCCCACCACCGTCATCGACATCGCCGGGCTGAGGGTCGTCATCGACCCCACCTTCGACCCGCCAGGACAACACGCATACCTGACGAAGACCGCGAGCCCGGCCGTCACCTCGGCGGCACTTGGCGACATCGACGTCGTGCTGATCAGTCACGACGAGCACCCCGACAATCTCGATGCGGAGGGCCGTCGGGTGGCGCTCGCCGCACCGCTTCTTCTCACACACCCGCGGGCAGCAAGCCGGTTGGGGCCGGCGGCACGAGGTCTCGAGCCGTGGCAGTCCATCGTCCTGGCCGGTGGATCCGGATCGGGATCCCTTACGTTGCAGGCGGTTCCGGCGGTGCATGGCCCTGCGGACGGACAGCGCAACCACACGGGCCACGTCAACTGCGAGGTGACGGGTTTCGTGCTGTCCGGGGCCGACGTTCCGACTGTCTATCTCAGCGGCGACAACGCATCGATCGGCGCAGTCAAGGCCATCACCGAGCGCGTCGGTGCAGTCGACGTCGCCGTGATCTTCGCCGGCGCGGCGCGGGTGGCGACGAAGGAGCACGGCCGCCCCCTGACGTTCACGAGTCAGCGGGCTGCCGCGGCCGCCGAGTTACTCGGTGCGACGGCGGTCATCCCGGCCCACGTCGACGGCTGGGCTCACTTCAGCGAGGGCCGCGATGACGTCGTCGCCGCATTCGAGGAAGCAGGGCTCGGCCACGTGATCACCGTGGCACCGAACGGGTACTGGATCGACGTCAGATGGGACGGCACGTCTTGGGCAGCCGTCGCACGGGACTGACGTCACCGAGAAGTCGGGTCAATTCCGAGATCGGTTCAGCACCAAGGTATTCGACCGCGTCCACGATCTCGTCGCGCAACGCATACGGCGCATATTGCTCTGTCAGCCAATGGAACTTCTCAACCGTCCGCCCCCACGTCAACGGCCGCCCGGGTGCTCCCTCGAAGTCGTGCTGCTCGCGTGAGAAGCGTTGGCCACCTCGCAGGGTCACTCCGATTCGAACCGGTGTCTCGCGCGGATAACTCGCGGTGAACGTGGCGTTGGGCCGTACGTCGATGCGATGAAGGAGCCCTTGGACGTCTGCGCGCCCGATTCGCTCGGTCTGGAGTTGCTCGGGCCCGACCTGGCCGTCGATCAAGGCGGCCGCCACTAGGTACTTGAGGTTGTAGTCGGCCTGCTCCTTGGTCGACGGCGAGTCCTTGTCGCCGAAGCTTCCACCGCCGGCGATGTCGTAGGCGGTCTGAAACACCTCGACATCGACCGACTCGATGTCCCCGTTATCGATACCGTGCTCTCGAGCAAGTGCGAGAACGGTTTCGATGGGCGCTTGGCCGTGGATGAGCGAGCAGTACTTCTTCAGGTGCGTGTGGTTGACGACGTCCAAAGCGGGGTCGCCGAGGCGGAGGTCGACGTGTTGGCCGAAGAGTTGCTCGAGCCCATTGGGCCCCTCGAAGAGCCCAAGCGGGCCGGTGATTCCGCGCTGCGCCAATCCGGTGGTGTACACCGCACGTTGGGCGGTGATACCGGGGGAGATGCCCTTCCAGTTCGATACCGGCTCGGAGTGGATCGCCGCCAACGACACGTTGTCTGCCGCCGCGATGGCGATGGCGTTGGCCGTCTGTTCGGTCGACAAGTGCGACAGTTTGGCGGCGCCTGCCGCGACCGAAACCGCCAGCTGCAGCGCGTGGTTGAGACCACGTGCCATCACGGGTACGGCCGCCGAGAACCGGCACTGCACTTCGTAGGCCACGGCCAGCGCCAGGACGAATTCGTCGCCCCTGGCACCTGCGCTCTCCGCCACCGCCAGGATCGCGCCGAAGTTGTCGGCGGGATGGCACAAGCCACCTGGCGTCAGATACGTGTCGAGCAGGTCGACGTACCGCACCGCCACCGAGTTGAACAACGTGGCCTGATCGACTGTCGATCGACCGCCGCCGATCAACGTCGCTGGGCCGCCATCCCCTGCGACGTGGTCGCGCACTGCCCGCACGGTCTCACCGTCGAGCGCGGCAATCGCACAGCCAAGGCTGTCGAGAACGTTGCGCCGCATCAACATCGGCGTACAAGCGCCCATGTCGGCCGTCGCGGACCGCACCACCCAATCTGCGAGAGCCTCCACCGTGTAGCGGGTGCGCGCAGCCGTCGGCGTGCTCACGAGACCTGGTAGTACGTGATGAACCAGGCATCGTCGACGCGTTTCACCACGACACCAAGGGAGAGGGTCACGGTCGGCCGATCGACGAACGAGAAGTCAACGCTCAGATAGCCGAGCACCAGATCGTCGGCCAGCTGCCGGGTTTCGAGAATGCGGTATTCGGCCGCCAAACCGATGGGTTGGGAATCGTAGTAGTCGGCGATGCCTCGGCGTCCCACGCCATATGGGCGCAGACCTTGGAAGATCGCGTCTTCGGTGAACAGGGCGGCGACTTGCTGGGGTTGGTTCGCGCCGACGGCGGCCTTCCATTGGTCGAGCACACCGCGCAGGACGGTCTCGGACTCATTCACGTCAGTGCCCTGCGCTCTGGCCGCCGTCGACGTGCAGGATCTCGCCGGTCACGAACGGGGCGTTCTCCAGGTAGACGACGGCATTCACCACGTCCTCGACGTCACCCATCCGGCCGAGCGGGTGCAAGGCGGCCAGGGCATCGTGGGTCGACTCCGGGTGCATCGGCGTGCGGATGATGCCCAGCGCGACGGTGTTGGCCCGGATGCCTCGACTGGCGTACTCGACGGCCAGCGACTTGGTCACCGCGTTCAGTCCGCCCTTCGTCAGGGACGCCAACGCCGAAGGCACTTGAGAGTTGGCGTGATCGACCAGGCTGGTCGAGATGTTCACGACGTGCCCACCGCGTTCCCCGTCGAGCATCGCGGTGATCGCGCCGCGCGAAACCTCGAAGAAGCCACGCAGATTCACCCCGGTGACCGCGTCGAAATCCTCGTCGGTGTACGCGGTGAACGGTTTGGCCACGAAGATTCCGGCGTTGTTGATCAACGTGTCGATCCGACCGAACCGTGCCAGCGCCGCTTCCACGACTCGAGCACCGACGCCCGGCTCGGCCAGGTCGCCGGCGACGGTCAGTACGTCGGGGTCGTTTGACTCGCCGATCGAGCGCGAGTTGGCCACGACCGCGTAGCCAAGCTTGCGATACGCGGTGACCAGTTGGGCTCCGATCCCTTGGGACGCTCCGGTGATGACGGCTACCTTCTGGACTGCATTCATGTGACGCCTCACTTCGTAGGTGCATCTCGGTGTTGCTTGCACCCCGTTGAACGCATCGTGGGGCCGGCTGCTGCCCCGACACCAGGACCGGTTTGCTTCCTGCTGAGAGGCTCAGGCTTCCACCGCACTACGCTTGACCCGTGGAGCTGCGTCAGCTGCGCTATTTCGTCATCCTCGCCGAGGAATTGAACTTCGGCCGCGCAGCTGACCGCCTGCACATCGCGGGCCCTTCGCTCTCCCAACAGATCAAGGCCCTCGAGCGTGACCTGAAGGTGAGCCTGTTCGACCGCGATCGTCGATCCGTCGCCTTGACCGTCGCCGGAGCCACGTTGCTGCCGGGTGCCCGCGCACTGCTCGACAAGGCCGACACGCTGCGCAGGGCCGCGGCCGGCCTCTCCGATTCCGAACCCGTCCGGCTCGGCTACGTCAATTGGCGGCCCGCCGACTTGTCGGAAAGGACGGCCGGAATTGCCCAGTTACGCATCGACACATGGGTGATGCCCTCACATGCGCAAGCCACGCGAGTGGCCGAGGGCAGCCTCGACGTCGCGATCTGCTGGGCTCAGACCAGCGACCTGGCCGCGCACGCCCTCGACGCGAGGCTCATCGGGGCCGACCGGTTGTACGCCGTCTGCGTCGGCTCCGACACCTCGGCGGTCGAGGCGAAGGACACGTTGGTGCTCGTCGATGCGGACACTGCCAGTTGGTCGTCGTGGAACCGCTACGGCGAACAGTTCGCCCACGACAGCGGCGCCGGTCTGGTGCGCATCGACGACGGGGGCATCACTGGCCCAACGTTTTTCGAACACGTGCGCCGGTTGCGTCGGCCCGTGCTGAACTCGCCAAAGGGGCAGACGTCGCCCGTGCCCGCGGACCTGGTGGCACGTCCGGTGATCCACCCCGCGCCGTGTTGGACGTGGTCTCTCGTCTCTCGTCATGACGAAGGACGAGCGACGGTGCTCGCCGTGATCGAGGCGCTCTCGGGCGGCATCGTTCCGCTGGACCTGGGCGACGACGCCTGGCTGCCCGCAGACGATCCGCATCGTGCGTCGTGACCCGTTGGCCTAGTCCTCCTTGCGAATCAACCGCTGCAGCGCGGTGCCGTCGGGCGCCAGCAATTCCTCGATGCGCGGCTGGTTGACCTCGGCGACGATGATCTCCCCGACGTCCTTCTGTACGTCGCGGAAGATGCCGTGGGACTTCATCTTGTCGGTCTGATAGATGTTGTCCTCCGTCGGCGTGACGTAGTAGACCGCCTCGGCCTTGAACCGGTGTACCAGCCACAGGTGGACCAGGGTCATCAGGCGCTTCTGGCGCAGTTTCTCGGCGAAGGTGTTCTGATCGCGCACCGTAAGGATGCTGCGGCCGTTGCGGTCCTTGATCGGGTCGACGAGCACGTTGGCGAGCTTCTCCTCGCCACCGTCCCGTTCACCGTAGATGCCGAGCTCGAGCACTTCGCCGCCCGCGCGCAGTGGCCGCAGTTGGACACGGAGCTTCTCACCGAGCTGGTAGTGCTCGCTCCACAGAGCCAGCCAGTCCTCCAGCAGCTTCTTGGGCACCTCGGTCTGAACGAGGTGCTGATGCTGCGTGGAGCCCGCGCCCATGGACTTGGTGGTGGCCGTACGCCCCGACGAGGCGGCCAGCGCGGCGTCGCTGCGCGGTCCGCCGACCAGGGTTTGCGGTGTGCGGTAGGGCGACTCGACCAGGCGCATCTTGCGTTGCAGCCGGGCGAGCGACAGCATGCCGTCCTGTTTGAGTGCGGTCGCGAACTCCTCGGCGGCGACGCCGTCGATCTGGTGCCCGCCGTAGGTCATGAAGTTGAAGACGAAGCCCATCCTCGCGAGTTCCTCTGGGAAGGCCCGCATCTCGTCGTCGCTCATACCGGTGGTGTCCCAGTTGAACGAGGGGGAGAGGTTGTAGGCCAACATCTTCTCGGGATACACGCTGTGGATCGCGTCAGCGAACTGGCGTGCGTCGTCGAGGTCGGCGGTCTTCGTCTCCATCCAGAGGATGTCGGCGAACGGCGCAGCGGCAAGGGACTTCGCGATCGCGTACGGGATGCCGCCGCGGATCTGGTAGTAACCCTCCGGCGTCTTCACCCGCTCGCAGTCCCAGCCGGCGTCGACGCCCAGTTCCTTCGCCTTCTCTCTGGCCTCGTACAGCGATGCATGCTCGGCGAACCGCCGCCAGTCCGCGGCGCTCATCTCCAGCGGCTCGCCCTCACGTCCGCGGAACTCCAGCAGCTCGGCCACGGCTTCGCCGTAGGTCTGCAACCCGGCGTCGTCCTGCCACGCCTCGACGAACCGGGACTCGACGTCGTCGAAGAGCGTGTCGACCGACTGGTTCCCGTCCTGCTTCCAATCGGCAGCAGCCTCGGCGATGACTCCCAGAATGCCCTGCCGATCGAGCCAGGCAGTGGCGGCGGCGTACTCACCCTCGGGCAGCGCGTAGAGGAGGTGGCCGTTGAGATCCTTGATCCCCGCCTCGTAGAAACCGCGCACCATCGCCAGGAAGCACGACTTGTACGAAGGAATCTTGAGGTTGGTGGCGCCGAGCAGGAACGGCTGATCGCGCTCGTCGGCACGGCTGTCGATGAGGTTGGCCGCCTCGGCGTCGGTGCGGGCCACGATGATGCCGGGCACCCGCATGACGTCCAGCTGGAACCGGGCGGTGTTGAGGCGCTTGATCTGCTCGTCCGACGGCACGAGCACCTTGCCGCCCTGGTGACCGCACTTCTTCGTCCCCGGGCGCTGGTCCTCGATGTGGTACCCGGGAACCCCGGATTCGACGAAGCGACGGATCAGGTTGCGGACGTGCGGATCGCCACCGTGGCCGGTATCGGCGTCGGCGATGATGAACGGCCGGAAGTCGATCTCCGGTGTGCTGGCGCGCTGCGCATCGGTCATGCGCAGGCGAAGGTATTGCTGATTGCGGTCCGCCGTCAGCAGCGCGCGCACTAGTCCGGCGGCTTCGTCCGGCACCTGGCTCAATGGGTAGCTGGCGAGGTCGGGGCCAGGATCCTCGCTGATCGAGCCCTTCGCCGACGTCGCCCAACCACCGAGGTAGATCCCCTCGATGCCGTTGCGCTTCATGGTCACGGCTTGGCCCGGTGAGTACGGGCCGAACGTGGTGATGCTCTTGTGATGGCCGAAGAGCTCGCGGAGCCGGTCGAAGAAGGCCGTCGCGGCCTCGCGCGCCACGATGTAGTCCGCTGCGATGGTGCCGCGCTGCTCGACGACCTGGCGGGCCGTGTAGAGGCGAATGATGCCCTCGAAGCGTGGGCTGTCGAAGTATCGCTGGGTGGCGGCGACGTCTTGCTCGAAGGGTGTGCCGGCCTGTGGCGCCGCTTCGATGGTGGTCATGGAATTACGCTCCTCGTTGAGCCCGGTACCGCTGACTCACCGAGTCTATCTCCGGTTGCTGCGCGCGAAGCCGCAACGACGATCATGGCGGATGACCGGCCCGCCGACCGTCCCGGGTCCGGGGCAAAACCCGTTGTACGACAGGGGGTTAGCGTCGACCCTGGCGCCTACGTCCGGGTCTACGCCTTGAACCTTCCGGCGAACCCGCGAAGGGGGAGGTCCGCACTGGTCAGCAGTCCGGGTGGGGCGTCGACCACGGCACGGATCGCGTTGAGGGCGGGCAAGCCGGTGACGGTCATGCCGATCGAGGCGAAGTTGTCTGGATTGGACAGATCGACCCCCGGCCTCGGGAAGACCATGTGCTTGTTGTAGATGCACGGGTCGCCCTTGATCTGAGTGATGTAGCAGCCCTTGATGTCCCAGTGCGGATCGGTGTGCGGAGTCATCTGCCACTCCAGATGCGTCTCGACCAACGGGGCGCCATCCACCATGCCCTGGTACTTGATGTAGTTGCCGCCGAGCGACCCCTTCGGCATCTGGTACCAGCCCAGGTCGACGTCCTTGGTGCACGCGCCGAGCTCATAGCTGAACTTGACGTCGTCGAGTTGGAGGCCGAAGCAGTCGGCCATCATCAGCACGCTGTCGGCGAAGACGCGGGTGTACTTCTCCAGTTTGGATGGGATCGACGGATCGTCAACGGGCAGGCCGTAGCCGACCTCGATCCAGGTGTCCTTGCTGTGGTGGCAGGAGACGTCGACGGACTCGATGGTGGTGACGTTCTCGATCTCGGCGACGTCGGCAGAGCACACCACTCCGAGGATCTGGTTCAAGCCTGGGTTCATGCCGGTGCCGTAGAAGCTGGACGAACCCTTCTCGCACGCCTCGGCCAGCAGCTGCGACACCGGCTTTCCGGAAGGGTGTGGGTGGTTGGTGTCGCGGTGCCAGCCCGTGATCCAGTCCGCGGTCGTGACGACGTCGATCCCGGCTTCGAGGACCTTCACGTAGAGGTCCTCGTCGGGGAACACACCGTGGAAGGTGAGGACGTCGGGTTTGGCGGCGATGATGTCGTCGACCGAGCCGGTGGCGGTGACCCCGATGGGTGCCAGTCCGGCGATCTCACCCGCATCCCGCCCGACCTTTTCCGGTGTGTAGCAATGCAATCCGATGAGTTCGAGGTCGGGATGGGCTCCCATGCGTTTGATCATCTCGGTGCCGACGTTGCCGGTGGCGACCTGGAAGACCCGGATTGGTGCTCTGGTGGATGCGGTCATTCGACGTTCAGCCCTTCGGTGGTGGGTGATTGATTAGGAGACGGCGGTGGCCCGCAACTCCGCGGCGCTGCCGCCACGGCCGTCGGGGTAGAACTGCTTGGCCCAGTTGCGGATGGCGGTGAAGCCCGCGAACTCGCTGCTGGACAGTGCAGGCGGGTCGGAGTAACGCTGGTGCTGCCAGATGTGAACGTCCTGGCTGAACTGGCGAATGATCTCTTGCGCGAACGCTTGCGCCCTCTTCTCCGCCTTCGCCGGATCGGACCCGGCCGTGCGGCCGATGTACACGCTGAAGCGCACGTCGGAGGTGCGGTCGTCGACCGGGGTCACCGCGGTGATCGTCCGGTTGTCGACCATGCCCCAACTCTTGGTCACGGCGACGCCCAGTCCACCGTTGACAGCCTCGACTCCACTCTTGACGTCGTCGATCGACTGGCCTTCATCGCCTTCGAAGGTGATGGTGAAGTCGACGTAGGACACCGGCCGATCGAAGTCGTGTCTGGTGAACACCGGCACGATGGGGGTGTCGTGCACGAACTTGAAATGGGCGAAGTCGACACCGTTTTCGAGCACGTACTGCGGCTGCAGTTCAAGATGCTCCCGGTGCAGGGTGGCCATCGGGTAGTAGTCGGCCACGCTGCTGCCGTCGCCGAATCCGGCGAAAACGTCGGGCACCTCGAAGTAGGGGTCGCGGCCCTCGGCGTCGTGCCAGATGTAGATCGATTCGTTGCGCTCGACCACGGGATGGGTACGGATGCGACGGCCCCGGTTGGGCCGGTCCTCGTACGGAATGCAGACGTTGCGCCCGTCGTGATTCCACTGCCAGCCGTGGAAGGGGCACTCGATGACGTCGCCTTCGACGTGACCGCCGAAACCCAAGTGTGCGCCCAGGTGCTCGCAGTAGGCGTCCATGGCGGTCAGCTGGCCGGACTGCGCCCGCCACGCCACCATCTCCTGGCCGAAATAGGTCATTCGGTGGACGTCACCGACGCCGATCTCGGCGGACCATGCGACCTGGAACCACCCCGTCGGCTTCATCGATAGCGGCGGTTTCGCCATCTCGGTGTCCTCTTCTTGACGGCATTGTGCAGGTCCATCACCCTGGCGTGCCGGCTGAATCACAGCAGGTACTGTGAAAGTATCACAGCTGCTACGCATACAGAAGTGCCACTACCATCCGAACCATGACCGACGCGGGCGTGTCCGAACGCCGCACCAACCGGCGCGGCCATGCCACCCGCGAAAACATGCTGAAGGCCGCGGTCAAGGCGTTGGCGACCGGCGATCCCGGAGCGGTATCGGCCAATAAGATCGCCCGTGACATCGGCGCCACCTGG
This sequence comes from Mycobacterium sp., assembly GCA_025963195.1. Lineage (GTDB taxonomy): Bacteria > Actinomycetota > Actinomycetes > Mycobacteriales > Mycobacteriaceae > Mycobacterium. Next base: position 15,811 of record JAOPVF010000169.1, read on the forward strand.
GGTGCGGTGAAGTACCAGTTCGGCGACAACGACGGCCTCTGGGCGGCCGTGCTCCAGTCCACCGCCAAGCGACGGGCCGAAGTGCTCACCTTCACCAACACCACCGCACCGTTGCGCCAACGCGTCGCCGACATCATCGACACGCTCTACGACGGGCTGACCTCCACCGACTCTCGAGCCATCGACAACCTGCGTGCGGCCTTGCCACGCGATCACGCCGAAC
>JAOPVF010000235.1 GCA_025963195.1 Mycobacterium sp.
TTCGTGACGGACTACTGTGACCAGTAGCCGTCGAAGAGGTATGGAGTTCACCGGAGCGGGCTGAGCTAAATCACAGCCTGAGCATGATCTTGACCGCACCGTCCTGTTTCTTCTAAAAGATGTCGTACGCGTGTGGGCGTCGTCGAGCGGGAGCACGTGGCTGGCAAACGCACGCCGCGCGTCGGCGGCAATTTGCTTGCGACATGCAGCCGCACTTCGTATTTCGACGCGGTCGTCCAGCTGGCGAAGAGCTCGTCTCGTCGTGGCACCACCGTGAAGTAGACGTCTACCGTAGTGATGTGGGTCAAGAGTCGAGCGTGCACGACGTGCGCTGGCCGCGGGTGGGCAAGTTCCGCTACGTCATCGGCGACGATCGCTGGGAATGGTCGGACGAAGTGGCGGCCATGCACGGCTACGAGCCCGGCAGCGTGACACCGACCACGGAATTGGTGTTGTCGCACAAGCATCCCGACGACAAGCCCAATGTCGCCGAGCTCATCGACAACGTGCGCCGCCACGGCGCCGCCTTCTCCAGCCGGCATCGGATCATCGACACCGCGGGCAACGTCCACCTGGTCGTGGTCGTTGGCGACCAGCTCGTCGACGGTGACGGCGCCCTCACGGGCACCCAGGGCTACTACGTAGACATCACGCAAGAATTCGACGCCGATTTCCAGACTTCGCTGACCGACGCGCTGGCCACGATCACCGAGCAGCGCGCCGCGATCAACCAGGCGATGGGCATGCTGATGCTGCGGCACGGCGTCAACGCCCGTCAGGCGTTCGACGTTCTCACTGCCCTGTCGCAGCACGCCAACGTCAAGTTGCGCACAATCGCGCAACGGTTCGTCGACCGTGTCGCCGCGGCTACCGTTTTGAACGGTGAGGACGGTGACCGCTTCGACGGCATCCTGCGCAACGTGCACCTTTCGGAGCCTGCCGCGCACGATGGCGCCGAACTGACACCGATGGGCCAACTCGACGGACGCTGAGTCATTCCCGAAGGGTGACGTGAGGGCTCTGCCCATAGGTTTGTCGATACAGCACGGCGAACCGGCCGGTGTGGCCGAAACCCCAACGGGCCGCCACGTCACTCACGGTGGTCGTCGCACGGTCGCTGGCGAGTAGCTCATAATGGGCGCGGTCCAGGCGAATGTTGCGCACGTACTGCGACGGGGCCAGGTCGAGATGCCGTCGAAACAGATACTGCACGGCACGCGGCGACAGATGCACCGCCTCCGCAATGTCGGTGACACCGATGTCGTCGCCCGCGTTCGCGTCGATGAATGAGATGGCCCGCCGCAGCTGGACTGGAGCGTCCGCATCGGATTCACCGTCTGCGGAAGCCGCCACCGCATTGTTCGGAAAGCACGTCAGCACCGATGCGGCCAGAACGCGCGCGCACGCGTCGGTGACCAAGGTCCGTGACGCGGCATCCGGGCCCCCCACCGAGTCAGTGACGAAGCGCAGGGCGCGATTCCAGTCGTCGACCTTCGCCTTCGTCGGTGTTCGAGCTGCCGAGAACTGGATGTCCTCAGCTGAGGGGCCGGGGTGCTCCGCAGCGACCCGTCGCAGCAACGGCCGGTCCAGTGCCGTGAAGCGAACCCGCGCGTGCTCGACGTCGAGGGAGCACGGCAACTCAGCAGATGACAGCACCGGCTGGCCAGGGTGGAGCTCCACCTCGTCGTCCCGACCGATGTAGCGGGCAGCGCCCGTGACGATCTGGGCGACGAGGACCCCGCGCCCCGGTTCCGCGTCGAGGCGGTAGCGGCCGGCAAGAACGACTTCGTCGAGCAGGAACTCGCGGCCGTCGAAGCGAGCGCGCCGGATCGGCTCGCCATCGACCAGCCCACTGATCTTCAAGGATCCGGCGTAGGCCAAGTCGATGACGCCGCCCGCCGTCGTCAACTCGGCATCGTCGAACGGGAGGCGGCGCACCGCTGCACGCTGATCCGTCCGGGACTCGAGCGTCGAAGCGCTGCACGGTTTCGGCGAATCCCTACCGTGCCGCCCGTTGCGCGCGGACGCCACCGACGGGTGGGCCGATCGACCCCCCGGATGGCCGGATTCCACGTCGACGTTCTTCATCTTCGGTCAGGTCAGCTGAGCGAGGCGACGGTTCCGCCCTGCTGGACTCAGCCGGGACTTCGTGATTCTACCGGCGAATCATCCGGTTCGCCGAGACGCGACTGCCTGCCAAGTCCGACGGTCACGTCGGCGAGAGCACCGAGCGGACCGGCGCCTTCGTCGGCGACCGCTGGGCCACCAAGGTCGCCGAGCGCGCAACTGCGCGTTCGTAGATGGTCGATGCGTCGGCCGCCACGCGGTCCCAGCTGTAGCGTGACCGCACCCGGTCGCGGCCCGCCAAACCCATGCCCATCCGAAGGGTGTCCTGGCCGAGCATCTCCTTGAGAGCCAGCGTGAACCTCGTGCTGTCACCGGGCGGCACCAGCGTGCCGGTCACCTCGTGGACGACGGTGTCGAGCATTCCGCCCGCTGCCGACGCGACAACCGGTAGCCCGCAGGCCATCGCCTCCAGGACGGGCAACCCAACCGGTTCATACCGCGACGGGCAGGCCAACACGTGGGCCGATCGCAGCACCTCCAACACCTGCGGGTGCGGCAACCAACCGATCAAGTGCACTCGATCGAGCACGCCGAGCCCTTCGGCCAAGCGCATGAGCCGGCACGCCTCCTCGTCGTGGTGCAGTTCGCCGGCGGGCGCGCCACCAACGATGACCACCTCGGCGTCCGGCAACTTCGTCATCGCACGAACCAGGACGTCGAAACCCTTGTGCTGCTGCAGCTTCCGTGCCACCGAGACGACCCTGCGACGCTGCCGGTTCTCGGCCGGTGCTTGCACGGCACCGACCAGGTCGATGTCGATGCCGCGCGGCAGAACCGATACCCGACTTCGCGCGCATCCGATCCGGACCAGCTCGTCGACGTCCTCGGTGCAGGCTGCCGACACGTACGCGGCGTTTCTCGCCAGCAGCACCTCCATCCGTTCCCGGCTCACCGCCGCGCGGGGGCGGCGCTGCCTGCGTCGCGCCATGGCGCTCAGCACGGGAAGCGTCTGCACGGTTGGCAGATCGAGACGGTTGCCCGCGAGTTGAGTGGCAATGCCATGTGCCCACGTCCGTGCGTGGACGACGTCGGGCCGGTCCGCCGTCCACTCTCCAACCAGGAAACGGGCAAGATCTCCCACGAACGGCGCGACTTCGGAGGACACGGCCGGCCCGTCAGCGTCGGCGGTGGCGCGCACGACTTGATAACCCTGCGCCGTGTCGATGCGTTGCGCGGCGTCGAGTTGGTCGCCAACGGTGTAGACCGTGACCCGGTGGCCCCGACGAACCAGGGATGCTGCCAGGGAGTCGACATCCGAAAAAGCGGATTTTGCGGCATCGTCAATGCGTGGCCGCGGGGCGACGTGCTCCCCGACTATTGCGACCTTCATCCCACCTCCCAATTCGGTGCACACAAGGGGCTTGGTGCATTACTGGAGAAGTCCCAGTTTCGGTACCGGCCGAAACGAAGTGGGCCAAAGTGTTCGCCCACGGGACCGTTCTTCGCATTTGGGCCGTCTGAGAACACCGCGTCCGAATTGGGCCAGGGAATGGCCTGACGCCTGGTTGACGGGGACGATGGAGGGTAGACCAAGGGAATGGCGGCCATGGAGAGCGACGAGCGTATTGGCGGCGTGGTCGTCGTTGGCGCCTCGGCAGGTGGCGTCGAAGCGCTTCGGAACATGGCCGCTCACCTTCCGACGGACCTGCCATACCCAGTCTTGGTGGTGCTGCACGTGCCCGCCGGTTCACCGAGCGTCCTGGCGCAGATTCTCGATCGCGCCGGCCCCATGCCCGCGGAAACCGCCGAGAACGGCGCACACCTCGCGCCGGGCCGGATCTACGTCGGCGTCCCAGACCGGCACCTGATGGTCTACGACCACAGAGTGCTGTTGACCAGCGGGCCGACCGAGAACGCCTATCGCCCAGCGATCAACGCGCTCTTCCGGTCCGCCGCCTCGGCGTTCGGCCAGCGCGCCATCGGAGTTCTGCTGTCGGGGGTGCTGGACGACGGCGTGCTGGGTTTGGCCGCGATTCGGGCTCGCGGCGGAACGACGATTTGCCAGCGCCGCGACGACGCCCTGTTTCCCGCGATGCCCGAAAATGCGCGCGCCGCAGGAGTGGTCGACCACGAGGCTGCCGCCGCCGAACTTGGCGCACTTCTCAAGGATCTGATCAAACGCGACATCGAGGAGGTCCAGATGAAGCCCGACCCCCGAATGGAACTGGAGAACCGCATCGCCATGGGCGGGCACTCGGCCGTCGAGTTCGACAGCGAGCACTTGGGCCCACCGTCGGGCTACACCTGCCCGGACTGCAACGGCTCGTTGGCCTCGGTCGGCGAACACTACCGTTGCCGCGTGGGGCACGCCTGGACCGCGGAAGCGCTGCTGCATGCCCGCGACGACGAAGTCGAGGGAGCGTTGTGGGTGGCCGTGCGGAGTCTGCAGGAGAAGGCGAAGCTCGCCCGCCGGATGGCAGGGAACGTCGGATCCGGCACGCGGTCCCGTCGGTACAACGCTCAGGCCGAGGAGGCGGAACACGCACTGTCGGTGCTGGCCGATCGACTGGCAGGGGCCGACCCGCCGGTCGGCAGGACGGCCGATGGCTAGCGCGCTGCAGATCACGGAACCCGTCGGCGACGGTTCCGGGATCAGCGTGCTCTTCGCCTCGGGCGTGCTGGACGGCTCGACGTATCACCGGTTGCGCGACTCCGTCGTGAAGGCCGCGCTTGGCGAACCCCGGGCCGTCATCGTCGACGTCACCGCACTGATGGTTCCCGCGGCGTCGGCATGGTCGGTATTCACCAGCGCGCGCTGGCACGTCAGCACGTGGCCCGACGTGCCGGTGCTGTTGGCCTGCGCCCACGGCGAAGGCAGGAAAGCCATCCAGTGCAGCGGCATCACCCGCTACGTGCCCGTTCACACCGACGTAGGCGCAGCTGTCCTCGCACTCGACGACCGTTCTCGGCCGACGCGGCGGCGCGCCCGTGCCGAGCTGGCTCCGGTCGACGGCAGCCTGCGACGGTCCCGACGTCTGGTGAGCGACTGGCTCTCCGTCTGGTCGCTCGACGATCTCATTCCGGTCGCGGCGACGGTCACGACGGTATTCGTCGAAAATGCGTTGATACACACCGTCGGCGCGCCCGTGTTGATCGTGGAGAACTGCGGCGAACTGGTGACCGTCGCGGTCGAGGACACCAGCGCGGCTGTTCCCCAGCGCAGAGAAGACCCGCTGCTCGGCGCCGACATCGTCTCAGGCCTTGCGATCGTCGCCGCGCTGTCCCGGCGCTGGGGCAGTTCGTCCACACCGAACGGCAAGACCGTCTGGGCGATCGTCGGTCCGGAGAATCGCCTGTAGCCGCGAGTAGTCTGCCGATGCAGACGCGGTTGGACGGGACGGTGGCAATGGACGACGCAGGCGACGAATCCTTCGAAGCGCTGTTGCGCTACCTGCGGGATGCGCGAGGGTTCGACTTCACCGGCTACAAGCGCGCGTCGCTGGAGCGCCGGATCCGCCACCGCATGGACAACGCTCGATGCACGTCGTTCGACGAATACCTGGACTTGTTGCAGACCAGTTCTGAGGAATTCGCCGCCCTCTTCAACACCATCCTGATCAACGTCACCTCGTTCTTCCGCGACCCGGAAGCCTGGGAGTACGTCGCGTCGAACGTCATCCCCCAACTCCTTGCGCAGCGGGGCCCCAACGATCCCGTCCGGGTGTGGAGTGCTGGCTGCGCGTCGGGTCAGGAGGCGTACACCCTCGCCATGGTGCTGGCAGAGGCGCTGGGCCAGGACGGGTTCCGGCACCGCGTCAAGATCTACGCCACCGACGTCGACCAGGAGGCTCTCAGCCAGGCTCGGGCGGCGACATACGACGCCAAGGACGTCGAATCGGTGCCGCAGGACCTTCGTAAGCGCTACTTCGAACAAGTGAAGGGACGCTACGTCTTTCACAAGGACCTGCGCCGCGCGGTCATCTTCGGCCGCAACGATCTGGTCAAGGACGCGCCGATCTCCCGCGTCGATCTACTGGTCTGCCGCAACACCCTGATGTACCTCAACGCCGAGACGCAGCGGACCGTGTTGGGGCGGTTGCACTTCGCGCTGGGCCGCCAGGGCGTCCTCTTCCTCGGCCATGCCGAGATGTTACTGAGCCACCGTGACCGCTTCACGCCCATCGACCTCAAGAACCGGATCTTCGGAAAGGCCATCGGGTCTCACACCGGAGTCGAGCAGCTAGGCGTGGCGGCTCCGGGTGGCGACCGGCACGCAGACTTGCCGGGCACCACGACGATGCGCGAACTCGCGTTCCGCGCCAGCCCGGTCGCGCAGATCGTGGTGACGGGCCACGACACCGTCGCGATGATCAACCATCAGGCGGAGACGACGTTCGGCCTCTCGGCGCGCGACATCGGGCGGCTGCTGCGCGACCTGGAGGTTTCGTACCGGCCGGTTGAGCTGCGCGCCTACGTCGAACAAGCCAAGATCGAGCGGCGCTCCGCACGCATCCAGGACGTCAATTGGCAACGGCCGGGCGCCGACACGACGTGGTTCGACATACACGTCAACCCGCTCGTCGACTCGCAGAACGGGCTGATCGGGGTGTCGATCGCATTCTTCGACGTGACCGCGACCCGTGCGCTGCTGGACAAGCTCGGCCAGACCAACGCCCAACTCGAGGCCGCCTACGAAGAGCTGCAGTCCACCAACGAAGAACTCGAAACCACCAACGAAGAACTGCAATCCACGATCGAGGAGCTCGAAACCACCAACGAGGAACTGCAATCCACCAACGAAGAACTCGAGACGATGAACGCAGAGCTGCAGTCCACCAACGATGAACTGCACGCCATCAACGACACCCTGCACGAGCGCAGCATCGAGTTGGACGAGGCGCGGACGTTCGCCGACGCGATGGTGAATTCGATCCGCTTCGGCGTCGCCGTCGTCGATCAGCAGATGCGCGTCGTGGTGTGGAACAGGGGCTGTGAGGAGTTGTGGGGGCTGCGCGCCGACGAGGCGACGGGGGCGCCGCTCACATCGTTGGACATCGGCCTACCGCTGGACTCGGTGCTGCCGTTGATCGGAACCGCGTTCGTGGACCCGGACGGTTTCGGCGAGACCATCGTCGACGTCGTGAACCGGCGGGGCCGGTCGATCCGGTTACGGGTGACGTGCTCGTCGTTTCGTGCCACGGAAAGCGGTGTGCAGGGCGCGATGTTGATGATGGAAGTGGTTGCGGCCTAGTTACGGCCGACCCGACGTGAGTCGTGGTCCTTCACCACTCGCGCGGCGACTTCGGCGAGGGGCGTGTTGGAGTCCTGGGACAGCTGCCGCAGCAGATCGAACGCCTGCACCGCGTCGACGCCGAAGCGCTCCATGACCAGCCCCTTGGCCTGTCCGATCAGGTCGCGGGTGCCCAGCGCGCTGCGGAACTGGTGGTCGCGGCGTAGCAGATTCCAGGCCAGCGCGGTGTCGGTGGCCAGCATCCAGCCGAGCTCGACCGCGTCGTCGTCGAAGACGTGCGGCCGCTCGGCGTAGAAGTTCAGCGCGCCCATCGTCCGGTGGTCGGCGAACAACTGGAACGACATCACGGTCTTGACCGGAGTGCGAGCCAGAGCATCTCGGCAGTACGCGGGCCACCGGGTCTCGACCCGGAGATCGGGAATCCGCACCATGTGTTGCTCCCAGGCCGCGCTCAGGCACGGTCCGTCGTGGTGACACCGTTGAATGTCGTCGAGCAACGACGGATACGGGCCGACGGACGACGCCGTACGCACCGAACCGTCGCGGGTGGACACCGTGATGCCTGCGTATTCCGCGGCGCCGAGGGCCTGCACCGCGGCCGCCGTGAGCTCTCCGAGGGTGGCGTCGATGTCGGCCGGTTCGCTCCGCTGCACGTTCTTCAGTAGCGCTTCGACCAAGGAGGCCAGCTCCCGCGCGATGTCTGCACTCATGCCAGCTCCCCTCGAAGGCCGACACACAAGTGGAACACACTCGGACCGGTCTGGCGAGAACGGTTTTTCAGGCTGTCACTAGCGCCAGCGCCGCCTCGGCGGCGGCGGCGATCTGGGCAGGCTCGGTGCCGCCCTTGCGCAACGCCTCGAGCCCCCGCATCAGACCGAGCAGGGTGGTGGCGAGCGCCTCGGGATCCGCGTCGGCGCGCACTCTTCCGTCCCGCTGAGCCTCGGCGATGCATTCGACGAGATACCCGTGCCACCGCGTCAGTGACTCGCCGACCACGCGGTCGACGTCGGCATCGGCAGCACCGAGTTCGGCCGAGCTCTTGGCGAGCATGCAACCCCTGCGCTCGGAGTCGGCGACGACACCGGCGACCGTCGCGCGAACGTGTCCGGCGAGACGGTCGTATGCGGAGACACCCGGCTGCCGCAGCTGCGCCTCGACTTGATCCATCGCGTCCACGCAGTACCCGTCGAGAGCGCGCACGAACAGCGCGTGCTTGTCTCCGAAGGCGCCGTAGAGACTGCCCTTGCCGAGGCCGGTGGCCGCGGTCAGGTCGTCGACGGACGTCGCAGCGTAGCCGCCGCCCCAGAACCGATCGCGGGCAGCCGCCACCACGGTGTCTTCGTCGAAGCTGCGTGGGCGCGGCACGAAACGAGTCTACGCCGTTTATGGAATAAACAGTCCACATGCCGGACTTGCCTCCCATGATGGCCATCCACCCACCAAGGAGAGTTCCATGACTCGACCCGTCCGCGTAGGCATCCAACTGTGGCCCGGCGGAGCGCCCGACTACCGCGGCTGGCGCGCAGCCGTCATCCACGCCGAGGAACTCGGGGCCGACGTCATCTTCGGCTACGACCATTTTCATGCGCCCGCGATGGAGGGCATCGTCGACGGCAAGCCGCTGCTGTCCGAAGTTCAGCCCGACGTCGTGAACTTCGAGGGCTGGACCGCGCTCGCATCATGGGCCGAGATCACCACGCGGGCCGAGATCGGCCTGCTCGTCACCGGCGTCGGATTCCGCAATCCGGACCTGCTCGCCGACATGGCGCGCACCGTCGACCACATCAGTGGCGGTCGCGTCATCCTCGGCCTCGGCGCCGGCTGGTACGAAAAGGACTACACCACCTACGGGTACGACTTCGGCACGTTCAAGACCCGGTTCGACCTGTTCGACGCCAGTCTCGAGCGCATCGAACACCGGCTCCAGGAACTGAATCCCCCACCCGTGCACGACATCCCGATCCTCATCGGGGGCTCCGGGCCCAAGCGCTCACTGCCCGCGGTGGCCAAGCACGCCGACATCTGGCACGCCTTCCTGCCCGTCGACAAGTTCACCGAGGCCAGCAAGCTGGTAGGCGAACTGGCCGAGGCCAACGGCCGAAAGGACTCCGACATCGAACGCTCATCGGTGTGGGAGAACGCGAAGGACGCTGACGCCTACCGGGACGCCGGCGTCACGCTGTTCACCAACGAGATCCATCCCACCGCTGAGGGTTACGACTTCAGCATCCTCGAGAAGATGGTCGAGTGGCGGGACGAGGCATGAGCGCATGAGCCAGGAATCCGAGTCGACGGTCGCGGTCCGCCGCGTCACCATCACCAGCACGAAGGAATTCGACGACGTCGTCGCGGCGGTGTATTCGGGCCTTGGCCGGGTGGAGAACTTCGGCCGGTCCGTCCGCGACTGGTCCTCGGCCCGCGACCGAGACGAGTTCGACGCCTTGGTCGAACCCACGGCCGGTAGCAGCGGGCTCATCGAGTTCATGAGCCTGGACCTCGGCGCGGTCCTGGCGATCCGCGATCCGGACCGCAGCGGCCGACTGTTGCGGATCATCGCGGGCAACCCGGTCACGATGAGCAAGATGACCGCCACCGTGCGCGACGCAGGTTCTTACGCTCCGGTGACGATCCTGATCGCCGAACGGCCCGATGGCGTGACGGTGTCCTACGACCGGGTG
>JAOPVF010000298.1 GCA_025963195.1 Mycobacterium sp.
GTCCAGCGCCTTCATCAGGGAGGGTCGCCTACCGTAGTCCTGGCGGATCTGCGCGATGTACGACGCGAAAGCGGCGCTACGACCTGCTTTTTCATAGAGCTTGGCCATCGTCGCCAATCTCGCGGCGATGTCTGGATAGAGCTTGGAGTCGGGGTAGCGCAGATCCTTCTCGAGCACCGGCCGGTACAAGTCTGCAGCTTCGACGGGCCGAGCCTTCGCGCCACGGTCGGCCAATTCCCGCCACGCCCAGCCGGGGCCGTAACGGTCGGCGGCTTGCCACGCGGCTTCGACATCGCCGTCGCTCAGGCAGAGTTGGACCAAGACCGCGCCGGCGGCGAAGCGGTCAGACGCCGCCTGATGCCGCGCGTGGTCCAACGCCCAGGCGCGTTCGTCATCGACGCGGTCGATGCCCTCCGCGAAGTCGAGGAGGACGCGATAGGCGCCGACCGACGGCTGTCGGACGAAGTCCGCGCGAAGGACGCCGACCGCATCGTCGATCCGACCGAGTCCCTGGTAGGTCCGCGCGACATCGTCCGGGCTCAGCCAATAGGCGTTGCCGCCAACGTGGCTCGAGAATCGCCCTTCGGCAACTGCGCGATCGATCCACGCCACCGCGTCCTGAGTGCGGCCGGCTGCCCGCAGCCGGTCGACGATCGCGCCGTACTGCGGGTGGTCCCGCTCAGCAAGCAAGTGGACGGCCCGGTCGACGTCGCCGTCGTGATCGGCGAGCTCCAGCAGCATGGCGTCGACCTCGAAGCGTCCAAACTGATCTTGATCTACGAGCTTGCGGTCCAGCGCCGCCACCGCCCGGCGGTAGGTCCCGAGTGCCTTCTCGTCGAACGCGTCCACGAAGTCGGCCAAGACCAGGTGCGGCCATCCCGGGGACTCAGCCCGGAACTTCACGAGCCACGTCGCGAGTTTGACGGGATCGGGCTCGCTCAGCCGGCAGGCCAACGCGTACAGGTCAGCGGCCCGCTGGCATTGATCGCCGATCGAGCCCGAGGAATCGTCAACGTGCTCAAGGATCTTGCGCAGACGAGTCAATGCGAGCAGCGACGCCGGCCGCGCGACGTCAGCGGCGCCACTGTTGACGTGGTCCTCGAGTTCGTCGAGCACGTCACTGGCCACTTCCGCGACCTCAAAGGAACGTCGGTAGTCGATGAAGCCGCGAAACTCCAACGTGCTTCGCACATGGGCTTCCAAATCGGCCCTGGCTCGCCAGTCGTCACCAGACGTCGTCGTGGCACGAATCTCCAGCAGGCGGCGCACGCCGTCATCGCGCTGCACGAGTGTCATGACCAGTTCGCGCAGCTCGTCGACGTCCATCGCCTGCACGGCCGCTTGCAGCGATGCGTCGGCCGTACTACTGGCCGTGTCGTCGACCGCGACCCGTCCGGTGTCGATCGCGGCGAGCCCGGTCGCGACCAGATGCTTGCAGAAGTTGCCGTCGGCATGATGCCGGCAGGTGCAGAACCCGTCGGGGAGCGGGCCGGACCAGTCGAGCTCCACTTGGTAGACGTTCTTGGCCTGGATCGACGCGTAGGCCTTGAGGTCGGCGATCCGGAGCCCTCGGACATACCGCACGTAGTCTTCGCCCCGCGCGAAGGACCGATCACCTGCAGCCATGAGCAGCGTCGTTTCGGAAAGCGGCACATCACCATGGTGCCGGATCCGGGGGCGAGACTCAGGTGCTGATCGGCAGTGCGCTCACTCCGAGGGTCAACTGAGTCCCGCTCGTCACTCAGCCGAGTAGTCGACGCTCAACCACTTCTTGGGTTGCATCCGGATGACGATCGAGGACGGCGAGTGGTTCTCGTCGGTGAACTGGTTGCCCGCTTCGTCGCCGAGGTAGCGGATGGCGATCTTTCGGGCTTCGGTCTCGTCTGCGGGCCCGATGGACGTCACGTCGCCGTCGACGGTGACGTACTTGTAGGGCGGTTCCTCGTTCTGGACGGTGAAGGAGAATCGTCCGGCCGCGCGGATCAGCTTGTCCTTCAGCGTCCCCTCGCTGGTCCAGATGGACAGCTCGCCGCCGGGCTCGTAGGCGTACCAGATCGGCACGGCCAATGGTGCACGATCGGGCCGTTCCACTGCGAGTACGCCGACATGAAGGTCGGCCAGGAAGCGTTCGCGGTCTTCGATGCTCATCGTCGCCATGACCGTGCCAACCCGAGCGACGCGGCCCACATTCCCTGGGTCGGATCAGCGGGCTACGCGCGCCTTCTCCCACGCCGGTGCCTGGCCGGCGGTCGCGAAGGCGTCGCGGTTGGCTGCGGCGAACTGCTCCACGGTCAGCGCTGGAGTTCCGGTAATCACCTCGACGAGGTTGTTGGTCCCGGCGAAGATGCCGTCGCGGTAGTCCTGCGCCACGTTGCTGATGTGCTGAACGAAGTAGTCGCCGTGGCCTTCCAGGCGGAGCACCTCGGCGAACGCGTCGATGTCGACGGGTTCGTAGCGGACCGGGAAGTCGAGCACCACCGCGACCTTCGCGGCGATGCCGTCGTAGTCGAGTTCGGTCGGACCGTAGAGCGGATAGATCTGCCGGTCGTGAGGCGCGGGATTGCGCAGGATCGCGGCGATCACGCGGGCCTGATCGACCGCCGCGATCGGTGCGTGCCGACCGTCCGCGAAGGGCAGCCGGAACACTCCGCCGTCCTCGTCGCGCGACCACTGCCACGCCAGCCATTCGGCGAAGAACGTGGGCCGCAGGTGCGCGGTGGCGAAGGCCGAGCGATCCAACAGCCGCTCGCTGAGCCAGTGATTCTGCGCGGCATGGCTTTTCGCGTCTCGTCGCGCGCTGATCTGGGACATGTTGAGCACGGCCTTGACCCCGGCCTCGCTGGCCGCCTGAGCGAAGATGGCGGTGGCGTCCAGGAGGCCGGGGACGATGGGATAGCAGAAGTAGGCCGCGGCGACACCGGCCAATGCCGAACTCACCGAAGCGAAGTCGAGCAGGTCGCCGGTGACGATCTCGGCACCTAGATCCGCTAGCGCCTCGGCGCGGGCATCGCGGGTATGGACGAGCGCGCGCACCCGCTGGCCGTCCTCGCGCAGTATTCGCACGGCGTCGGCACCGGTCTTTCCGGTGGCTGCAGTGACGAGGTAGAGGTCGTTGATGCTCATGCTGGTTCCTTCACTTCGGAGTGGACGATGTCGATGCGGCCGGTGTCAACGTCGTAGACGACGCCGGTGACCCGGAACGCGGCGGCGAGCTGCGGATTGCTCTGCAGGACGGCGATGTCGGACGCGACGGCCGCACGCGGGTCGGCGACATGCTTGTGGGCAAGGGCCGTGGGGGCGACGTGGAAGTAGGCGGCCAACATGCCTGGCGGATCTTGCAGGCGCGTGATGCCACAGTCGGTGTGCTGCATGACGATCAGGTCGATGACGGGTGCGGCGGCGCCGACCAGGGATCTGGCGAGCCTGCCCAGCAAGGCAAGTTCGGCGAGCACGTCGGGCGTGACGCGGCCGCCCACGTTGCGGATGACGGCGGCGTCGCCGGTCTCCAGGCCGAACACGTGCGCAGGATCGACGCGCGGGTCGACGCAGCCCACGACGAGCGTCCGCAGCCGGGGAAGCATCGGCAGCCCCGGACTGAACCGAGTGCGGGCGAAGTCGTCGTTGCGTTCGGCGAGGGTGTCGACCACGGTCATGTCGTTCCTTCCGGCTGTACATCTGACTAACGTCATCGTTAGTCATCTCTATGTAAGCATGCTAAGCTGACTAATGCAAGCGTTATTCAGAATGGAGCCGACCATGGAGTTCGAGCCCGACTTACGCGACCGGTCGCAGTGGGACATCGGCGACGCCTGCTCGATGACGCGCGCGCTCGAGGTGCTGAGCACCAAGGTCGCGTTTCAAACCGTTCGCGAATTGTTCTTCGGCACCGTGCGTTTCGATGACTTCGTGACGAGGACCGAGAGTTCGGCGCCCGCGGTGTCGCGCGCACTCAAGCAGCTCGAGGCGGCGGGAATCGTCGCACGTGTCCCCTACCGCGAGCCCGGCCAGCGGGCCCGCGACGAGTATCGCCTGACCGAGGCGGGCGAGGATCTCCTACCGGTATTCATGTCGCTGGTGCAGTGGGGTGACAAGCATCTGCAGGACGGACGCCCACCGCTGTCCTTCCTCGACGCGAAGACGGGACGGCCCGTCACCGTTCACGTCACGGCAGGCAGCGACAAGTCACCTGCCCGTACGGGCGACATCGAGATCCAGGTGTCACGACCGGGCTAGCCGGCTGGCTTCAATAGGACTGCGCATGCTGACGGTGACGACGTGGCGTTGAGCGCCGTCACAGCGCGAGGCAATCGTCGTCACCCGGTATGACCGCGACGCATCTGGTGGGCGCCGGAGTGTCCTTGATCTTGCGCCCACAGAAAATCGCGTCCTGGGCCGGCGGCCGGCGTCGTTAGAATTCATACCCATGTTGGTCAACCCCGATTTGCTGCGTGCCCTCGCCGGCCAGACCGAGGTGACTTCCTCCATGATCGGCGAGGCCGACGCCGGCAACGAGGTGTCTACTGCCGCGGATGGCCTACCTGGGTCCACGACGCAATGGGCCGCGCGCCTCGTCGGCGGCCACGTAGCCGAGCAGGCCAAAGCCATCGCCACGAACGTCACGAAGATGGGTCAGGCGGTTCGCGGGGCTGGCAACACGTACGAGGTCACCGACTCGGAGCTGTCGGGAAGCTTCAAGGCGATCTTCTAATACCGTGTTGCCGTCTCGTTCGCGCCTCGAGGGCTGGAATCCCGACTCGCTGTCCTATGCGGGACCGGCGGTGAAGTCCGCCGGGGATGCCGTGGAGCAGGCGGTCGACCGGATCAACGAACAGGTGAAGATCATGCCGGAGACGAAGGCGTGGGACGGTCCGTCCCACGACGCCGCGACCGGAATGTTCGACCGCGGCCACAAATCAGCCGTCGCCTTCAGCGACTACACCACCGCCATCGGGAAGGCACTCGGCGAAGGCGCGAGCGTCATCGGCGCGGCGCGAAAAGTACTGTTGGACAAAGTCGATGAGATCGACCGCGGGCCATTGAACGTCTCGGAGGGGTGGGTGGTGCTCATCGATCCGGGATCACAGACCGCCGACGAGATCGCCAAGTTGATGAGTCAGGTGGCAATCGACCAGGCCGTAGTGAACGACCTACTCGTGGCGGTCGGTGATGCGGACAGCAGTACGGCTGACAAGGTGGCCGCTGCAGGGAAGCCCTTCGGCTTCGTGCCACCGGCCCCAGGCGGACTTCCCGGCATGATGGTGCCGGGTGTACAACGGCCGGCCGACGACGTGCCGAACCCACGCGACCCCGCCGGTCTCGTGCAGCAGGCGACGGTGCGCGGTGAGGAGATGGCCACGACGGTC
>JAOPVF010000313.1 GCA_025963195.1 Mycobacterium sp.
CACTTGCGGCCGTAACACTGCTAGTTTTGAAGCTCTGCATCTGCACCGACATCTCGGTGGCCATCACCCGTTGCACGGCGTGTTGGTCGATCAGACCCTGCGGCGACGATGCGGTCAGCAGTGCGTCGAGGCCGTCGGTGCGGCCACCCATATACTGCGCTGCAGCAACCCTGTCGACGCCGCTCTGGAACGTTGCCAGTTGCGCGGTGGCAGCATCGACAGCCGCCTGGTCGGCGGCGTGCTGGGCGTCAGCGGTCTGCTGCGCTGCCAGCTTGTCCTTGAGGTCGAGCTCCGCGGAGTGCATGGCCTCGGTGGTCGACTCGGCCTGACGAGAAAGCTCGTTCAGCTTTGCCAGCGCGTCGTCTGCGGGGTCGGCGTGCACACTTCCGACGAGGGCTCCGCCGAAGACCATGAGGCCGGCTATCGCACCGATGACGGGTCGTCGAATACCACCTGTGCTCCAGTGCGTGCAGTCAAGCCTCAAGTTTTGCGTCCTTACAACTGCCGTGGCGAGCCGCGTCGAACTGCTCTTAGGTCTCAAACAGGTTACGAAACGGCATCGGGGTTGTCCATTGGAAGCCGCAAATTTAACAGGCGCCCAGGAATAAATTTCGCTGTCCCCGGTGGCGCGTGTCGTCAAGCGACTCCCGATTGACGCCCGCGATGAATTGGCACTAGCCGAAGGCGCGGTGCCAACCCTACGTCGGCCAGCACGTCGAGCGCGCGACGCTCGTCATCCTGCAAAGTCTCGGGCACCCCGAGCAGGACACTCACCACGCAGTCCTTGCAGCCGTGTCCACGGACCGCACAGTCGTCGCAGTCGATGACGACGGACCCGGTATCGCCCCCTGCATCGCCTTGGTCCCGCCCCGGTGTCTCGCATTGCTCCACATCCCCCGTCGCTTCGCTCGCCCCGTCCATCGCGGCACTCCCTTCTGTTCGTTTGATCGCACGCTAACGACACGCTCTGACAAATCACATCGATGTCAGTCGAGCGCCCTACGGTCACCACATGGCGCCTCATACATCCCGGGTCGCTACGCTCCTGCCCTCCGGATCCCGCCTCGCCGACGCCGGGCAACTGGCGTTCGACATGGACGAGGTCTCGCTGCGCGACACGACGTTCGTCGTCGTCGACCTCGAGACCACCGGGGGCCGAGCCACCGAGTCGATGCCCGGCCGTGGCGACCACGACCAGATCACCGAGATCGGCGCCGTCAAGATCCGCGGCGGGGTGGTCATCGGCGAGCTGGCCACGCTCGTCGATCCGGGCCGGTCCATACCTCCGCAGATCGTCGCGCTCACGGGCATCACGACGGCTATGGTGTGCGACGCCCCGCGGATCGAGTCGGTGCTCCCCGCGTTCCTTGAGTTCTCCCGCGGCGCGGTTCTGGTGGCACACAACGCCGGCTTCGACATCGGCTTCCTCAAGGCCGCGGCCAAGCGGTGCCAGATCGCCTGGCCGCAGCCACCGGTGCTGTGCACGGTGAAGCTGGCGCGCCGGGTGCTCACCCGTGACGAGGCGCCAAGCGTGCGTCTGTCGGCACTCGCGCAATTGTTCTGTGCGACGACCACACCGACGCACCGCGCGCTCGACGACGCCCGTGCCACCGTCGACGTGCTGCACGCCCTGATCGAACGAGTCGGGAACCAGGGCGTGCACTCCTACGCCGAGCTGCGGACATATCTGCCCGACGTGACGCCGAAGCAGCGCGCCAAGCGCCACCTGGCCACCAGCCTGCCGAACCGGCCGGGGGTGTACCTCTTCCGCGGCCCCGCCGACGAGGTGCTCTACGTGGGAACCGCGGTCGATCTGCGGCGGCGGGTCGGCCAGTACTTCAACGGCGCCGATCCCCGCACCCGGATGAAGGAGATGGTGGCGCTGGCCACCCGCGTCGACCACGTCGAGTGCGCACACGACCTCGAGGCCGGCGTGCGGGAGCTGCGGCTGCTGGCCGCCCATGCGCCGCCGTACAACAAGCGATCGAAGTTTCCGCACCGATGGTGGTGGTTGGTGCTCACCGACGAACCCTTCCCCCGCTTCTCGGCGGTGCGGGCGCCCAAGCACGACCGCGCCCTCGGCCCGTTCCGGGCCCGCGCCGAAGCCATCGAGACCGCGACGCTGCTGGCTCAGTTCACCGGGGTGCGGACCTGTGGCGCGCGGCTCGGCCGCACGGCACGGCACGGGCCCGCCTGCGTCGAGCGCGAGCTGTCACCGTGCCCGGCGCCGCGCGACATCGCGGCCGACGGGTACGCCGCGGGTCCGCTGCGCGCAGGGCGCCTCATCGCAGGCGCCGACGGCGGGGCCCTGTCCGAAGCGCTCGCCCACATCGAGGACCTGGCGGCCCAGGGCCGGTACGAGACCGCGGCCCGGCTGCGCGACCACACCGCGACCGCCATCGACGCCCTGTGGCGCGGTCAGCGGCTGCGAGCGCTGTCCGCAGTGGCCGAGCTGGTCGCGGCCCGCCCCGACGACAGCGGCGGCTGGCACCTTGCGGTGATCCGGCGCGGCCAACTCGGTGCGGCGGGCAACGCACGGCGTGGTGTTCCGCCGATGCCGGTGGTCGACGCGATTTGCGCTGCGGCGCAAGTCATTCTGCCCACCGACGCACCGTTGGGCGGCGCGCTCGTCGAGGAGTCGGCGCTCATTGCGCGCTGGCTGGCTCATCCCGGGGTGCGGATCGTGCGCACGGACACCGACTCCGAATCCGGCTACGCCACACCGATCGCTGCGGCAGGACGGTGGGCCGAGTGGTCGGCGCAGGCGCGGTCGGCGCGGATCGCCGCCGAGCAAGCCGTTGGGGACGACTACGACGTCCTCTACGGTCCGCGCCGGGTGTCCCTTCGGCCGGCGCTCAGACCTTCTGGCTGAACCGCGCCCACTTCGCGAGCAGCTTCTCGGCCGCGCCGGAGTCGATCGCCTCGGCGGCGCGCGCCAGCCCGGCCTCCCAGGCAGGCACCCACTTGGCATCGCTGGACAGCCCCGCGTGGGCCACCATCGCGCCGGCCGCGTTGAGCGCCACCGCGTCGCGGACCGGCCCCTTGGCCCCGCCGAGCACGGCGCGTACCGATGCCGCGTTGGCTTCGGCGTCGCCGCCGATCAGCTCGCTCAGGTCGGCGCGCTGGAAGCCGAAGGCCGCAGGATCGAACGTCAGCCGCTCGACCGTGCCCGCCTGCACCCGCCAGATGGTGCTGGTCGTGGTCGTGGTCAGTTCGTCCAGCCCGTCGTCGCCGTGCACCACCAGCACGCTGGAACCCCGCGTGGCGAACACGCCGGCCATCACCTCGGCCAGGTCTGCCCACGCGCACCCGATCAGGCCCGCCCGCGGCGCGGCCGGATTGGTCAGCGGCCCAAGCAGATTGAAGACCGTTGGCACGCCGATCTCGCGGCGCACCACGGACGCGTGCCGGTACGACGGGTGGAATTGCGGCGCGAACGCGAAGCCGATGCCGACCTCGGCCACGCAGCGGATGACCTCGTCGGGTCCGAGATCGATCCTGACGCCGAGCGCCTCGAGCGTGTCGGCACCACCGGACAGCGACGATGCGGCCCGGTTGCCGTGCTTGACCACCGGAATCCCGCTTGCGGCGACGACGATCGAAGCCATCGTGGACAGGTTGACGGTGTTGGCCCCGTCACCCCCGGTGCCCACCACGTCGACGGCGTCCGCGGCGATCGAACCAGGCGGCATGCGGCGGGCGTGCCGCAGCATGACGTCGGCCAGCTCGGTCACCTCTGCCGAGGTGGGCCGCTTCATCTTCATCGACACCGCGAAGCCGGCGATCTGGGCGGGCGTCGCGGACCCCGTCATGATCTGATCCATGGCCCAGCCGGCCTGTCCGGTCGCCAGCGTCTGACCGGTCGTCAGACGCCCGAGAATCTGGGGCCAAGTGGGGGAAACGTCGGATGCCACGCGGCTGAGCCTAGCCGTCGGCCACCTGCCCTCCCCTTCTCTCGCAACGGAAAAGCGACGAATCTCCCGACCCGGGTGGAGTTAATCAACTACAAAGCGTCATACTTCATGTGTGACGAGTGCTGTAGGGACCTCGGGAACCGCGATCACTGCCCGCGTGCATTCGCTGAACCGGCCCAATATGGTCAGTGTCGGCACCATAGTCTGGCTTTCCAGCGA
>JAOPVF010000331.1 GCA_025963195.1 Mycobacterium sp.
ACCGTCCTCGCGGAGATCAAGGACTAACGATCTCTTAGCGAGCGCGACGGGGTGACCAGGCTGTCCCTCTGAAGTCGCGTGCCGAAGTACTCAGCGTTCGGGTCGACGACGATGGTCGCACAAGAGCCCCGCACTCTTCTGGCCAGGTCGGCGAACGGGATCTTCTCGGGCCCGCCGATGTCCTCGAACCCGTTGAGCGGCGCACCGAGCGCCACGCGAACCACCTCGGCGGCGACCTCTTCGGAAGCGATCGGCTGGATCAGCGCATCGGGCACCCGCACGGTGTTGGCGTTGTCGTTGTCGGGCTGCAGCATGGAGACGATGATGAAGCCGGTGAACTCCTCGAACTGCGTGGCGCGCACCACGGAGTAAGGGATGCCGGATTCGACGAGCGTCTTCTCCTGGACTACCTTGGCGCGCATGTAGCCGCTGTCCGGCAGGCCGTCCGCGCCGACGATGGACAGTGCGACGTAGTGCGCGACACCTGCGCTCTTCGCGGCCGCCACCAGGTTCGTGGTCGACGT
Organism: Mycobacterium sp.; assembly: GCA_025963195.1. Taxonomy (GTDB): domain Bacteria; phylum Actinomycetota; class Actinomycetes; order Mycobacteriales; family Mycobacteriaceae; genus Mycobacterium. The sequence continues at coordinate 525 of JAOPVF010000331.1, forward strand.
CGAGAAGAACTGCAGCACTGCGTCGTCCTCGAACGACGGGGAGTTGACCACGTCGACAAGGACGTCGGCATCGGCAAGGGCGTCGGCGAGTCCCTCTCCGGTGAGCACGTCCACACCCGTCGATCGCGACGTGGCCACCACCTGATGGCCTTGCGCGGTGAGCAAGTCGACGACCTCGGTGCCGATGAGCCCACTGGCTCCGATGACGGTGAGTTTCATGTGGAGTACGCCCTATTCATTGGTGCCGCTCGACGTGAGACGCTGACCCGGTGGAGCCCGTCGAGATCAACAATGGCCAGTGGTACCTGCGCGCGCTACGGTACGACGACCGCGTCGACGATCGCGACGCTCTCGCCGACCTCGGCGAGACCGACCTCGATTACATCGACGACGCGCAGGACGGCTGGGAGACCGACACCACGTACACGTGGGCCGTGTGCGAACCATCGACCGGTGAACTACTCGCCGAGATCACGCTGGATCCGAGATCGGCATACATGCACAGCAGGGCGCGCCCCGGCCACGAGGATGCCGCCGCCATGGCCGAGGACACCGTCCGGCGATACGCCTCGGAGGTCCTCAATCTGCGGGTGCACACATGAGCCCGAATTCCCTCCCGCCCAGCTTTCCCGCCCGAAGATCGTCACCGTCACGGGCGCTGTGGGCCAGATCGGCTATGCCGCGCTGTTTCGGATCGGTGCGGGCGCCCTGCTCGGTCGTACTGTGCCTGTGACGCTGCGCCTCCTGGAGTTGCCGTCGGCCGTGCGGGCCGCCGAGGGCGTGGTGATGGAACTCATCGACAGCGCCTTCGACCTGCTCTGCGACGTCGAGATCCACGACGATCCGGTGCGAGCGTTCGACGGCGTCGACGTCGCCCTGCTGGTCGGCGCGAAGCCGCGGAGCAAGGGCATGGAACGTGCCGACCTCCTCGCCGCCAACGCCGCGATCTTCGCCGACGCGGGGCGTGCGCTGAACGCGGGCGCCGCTGCCGACGTCAGGATCGTGGTGGTCGGCAATCCGGCGAACACGAACGCGCTCGTCGCGTCGGCGCACGCACCGGACATCCCCGCCGAACGATTCACTGCGCTCACCCGGCTCGACCACAACCGGGCGGTCGCAGCGCTGGCCGCCCACGCCGGCGTACACGTCTCCGACGTGTCCCGAGTTACGGTGTGGGGCAACCATTCTCCGACCATGTATCCCGACATCTTCCACGCCGTCGTCGGTGGTCGTCCTGGTGCCGAGTACGCCGCCGACACCGATTGGTTGACAACCGACTTCATCCCCACTGTGGCCAAACGCGGCACCGCGATCATCGAGGCGCGCGGCACGTCGTCGGCAGCATCGGCGGCCAACGCCGCGATCGATCACGTCAGGGATTGGGTCGACGGCACGGACCCCGACGACTGGACTTCGGTGGCACTGCCGTCGCCCGGCGTCTACGGCATCCCCGAAGGTGTGGTGTCCTCGCTCCCGGTGCGAGCCGTCGACGGCGCCTGGCAGATAGTCCAGGGTCTCGACATCAACGAGTTCTCCAGGGTACGGATCGACGCGTCGGTGGCCGAGCTTGCCGAGGAGCGCGCCGCGGTGGCCGCGCTGGGCTTGCTCTAAGTCGCCTTCACCTTCAGATAGTGCGTAATGCCAAGGCGCTCGAAGGTCATTCGTCGTTTCGGCGAGAGACTTGGTAGGGCCGCCGCGGCGTCGATCACCTCGGGCTCGGTTACGTCGTAGGTTTCGCCCTTGACCGATATCGTGGCCTGCCCGGCGGCAATCACGTTCCGCAGCCAGTCCACTTGAGTCCCATATGCCAGGGGTACGACGAACCCGTCTTGCACGCGCTCGACGCCGACCGGCGTCGAGTACTGCTTGCCTGACTTTCTGCCGGTATGCCGGATGGCGGCGGCGTACCAGTACTTTCGCCCGGCGAGCGTGCTCATGAGCGGGTTGAGCAAGTACTTGTTCGAGTTACGAATCGCGGCCAGTAGCGGACGAGGCCAGGTTGCTGGTGCTAGCGCCATCCTGCTGACGATACGCGACTGTCGACTCTGGTTCTAAGACAACAGTTTTGGCTTGCGCCCATTACCATGGGGCACTGACATTGATGATGGAAGAGCGTTACCGCGTAGGTCGTGACTCCGGCACTGACTGACGCCCTGCTGGGTTGTCCATAAATTGATTTGTCCGGCCTGCGTGGTGCGCGTCTTGTTCACACCGGACAGGACGGACATGACCTAATCAGGAGCCTGGCCGTTCCTCATCAATGTCTTGTCTGCCCGCCCTGGCCGGTGTGTGCCCCACCCGCCATAAGGTCAGAAGGGACACCATCATCTTGACAGAATCCACGCTCATCGTCGCCGGCGCGGACACCCACGCCGACACCATCCACGTCGCGGCGATCTCCATGACCGGCGCCGCAGTTGATGACCGCGAGTTCCCCACCACCCGCACCGGTTACGCCGCGGCGATCAGATTCTTGACCTCGTTGGGGCAGCTGGAACGGATCGGCGTGGAGGGCACCGCTAGCTATGGCGCCGGGTTCACCCGCGCGGTCACCGCCGCCGGGCTCGAGGTCGTCGAGGTGACGCGTGCGGTCAAGTCCACCCGACGGCTCAGGGGCAAGTCCGATCCGCTGGATGCCTACAGTGCTGCCCGTACCGCGTTGGCCGGCGACGGGCTGGCCACCCCGAAAGACGACACCACCGCCGGGCTGCGCGCTCTGCAGGTGGCTCGCCGCTCGGCGGTCAAGCACCGCACCGCGGTGATCAATCAGATCAAGGCCATGCTCGTATCCGCGCCGGATGCGGTGCGTGAGAAGTACCGTGGATCAACGACATTGAAGCTAATTGAGGCACTCGCCCGCTGCCGCCCCGACGCACAGAGCGACCCGTGGGCGCAGTCGGTGCTCACCGCAGCGAAGATGCTCGCCCAGCGGGTGCAGTTCCTCGAGACCCAAGCCGAGGCACTCGAAACACAGATCGATGCCTTCGTGGCCGACGCGAATCCCGGGCTGCGGGCGGCCTACGGCGTCGGCGCCGACACCGCTGCCCAGCTGTTGATCACCGCGGGGTCCAACCCGCACCGATTGCACAGTGAAGCCGCATTCGCCGCACTATGCGGCGTGGCGCCGGTTCCCGCGTCCTCGGGTAAGACCACCCGACACCGACTCTCCCGTGGCGGGGACCGCGCCGCGAACAATGCCCTGTTCCGCATCGCCTTGGTGCGCATGTCCCACCACCAGCCGACCAAGGACTACGCGCAGCGTCAACTGCTCAAGGGTCACACCAAGATGGAGATCCTGCGCAAGCTCAAACGGGCCATCGCCCGGGAAGTCTTCAAACTCCTGACCCGACAAATCGCCATACCCGAGTACACAGACCTGCGCCCCGCACGGCAAGCCAAGAACATCACCGTCACCGCCGCTGCCAACCACTTCGGAGTCTGGCCCACCGTGATCTCACGAATCGAACGCGGACTACAACGCGACGACACCTTCGCAGACACCTACAGAAACTGGCTCAACGCCGCTTGACACAAATAGGAGCAT
>JAOPVF010000573.1 GCA_025963195.1 Mycobacterium sp.
GCGACCTTGACACCGATCTGGCGCATCCAGTCCTGGACCCCGTGTCCGACGCCGACGCGGACCCGGCCGGGAAAGGCACGTTCCAGCGTCGCGATCTCCATCGCGGTGATCGCGACGTTGCGCATCGGGACGGGCAACACTCCGATGCCGACCGACATCCGATCGCTGTTGGCGAGCGCGATCGCGGCCGTGGAGATCCCGCCGGTCGCGAAACAGTCCTCCCACAGCCACATCTCGTCGAGGCCCGAGGCATCGGCCGCACGTGCGGCAGCGCCGAGTCTCTCGGGCGCGTACTGAGGTCGGAAGACGCAGCCGACCCGTGGCGATGACGTGGGTTCGCTCATCGTCCGGGAAGGCGCTCGACGATTTCTTGCAGCGTCCAGGTGTTGCCATCCGGGTCGCTGAACGAGGCGAACGAGGCGTAACTACCGCGCTTGGGGTCCGGCCCTGGTGCGCGTCCGTCGGTTCCCGCGCGGTGGAACACGCCGCCGACGTCGTGGAAGACCTCGCTGATGGGGGCGCCGAGGCCGGCGAGCTGGGCCGTGGCCGCCTCGATGTCGGTGACCACGAGATGCAGACCGTCGACGGAACCCGGTGCGGCCGTGCTGACTCCGGTCCCGAAGATGATCGAACACGGCGATCCGGGAGGGGTCAGCTGAATCACTCGGAAGTCGTCACCGGTGGCGAAGTCGGCATCCAGACGCCAACCCAGCGCCACGTAGAAATCCTTGGCCCGGTCCACGTCGGAAACGGGCAGCACGATGACTTCGAGTTTGAACTCCATGGCCTCGACGCTACGCGACCGTGTCGCCGCATTGTGATTGCCTGCAAACCCGGGTCTGAAGCCCTGGCAACTGGTTAGAATGCGAACCCGCATCCCGTATTTCGTGGACGGCAACACTGGGGGCACTCATGACCGACGTCGATTATTGCGTGGTAGGTGCCGGGTTCGCCGGACTGACCGCCGCCTTGCGCTTGAAGCAGGCGGGCCACTCCGTGGTGCTGCTGGAGGCCCGTGACCGGGTGGGCGGTCGCACGTTCACCGAAACACGGAGCGACGGCTCGTGGATCGATCGCGGTGGCGCGTGGATCGGGCCGGGCCAGGACGCCGTCTACGGACTGATGAAGGAGTTCGGGGTGCCGAGCTACAAGCAGTACGTCGACGGCGACGCCATGATGTACGTCGGCGGCAAGAAGTATCGCTACAAGGGCACGATTCCGTTGACGATGAACCCGTGGGTGGTCGCAAACCTCGGTGCGGTCTTCCTCGGCCTGGGTCGCATGTGCAAGTCCATTCCGCTGGATGCTCCGTGGGCGGCACCGAAGGCGCACGAATGGGATCAGATCACCCTGGCACAGTGGCTGGACCGGCACACGTTGTCCGCGCCTGCCCAGCAGCTCCTCGAGGCAGCCATTGCCGGCACCTACACCTCGGCCGCCTCGGAGGTGTCGATGCTGTTCGTGCTCCACCAAATGGCGTCCGCCGGTGGGCCGAGCTTCGTACTCGGCGTCAAGGACGCCGCGGAGGATGCCCGACCCGTCGGCGGCATGGGCGCCATCTACCGGCCGATCGCCGCAGAACTCGGTGACGCGCTGCGCCTGTCGCAACCCGTCCGAAGCATCGCCCAAGACGGCGACGGCGTCACCGTGCGCTCCGAGGACTCCGAGGTGCGTTCACGCCGAGCCATCGTCGCGGTTCCCGTGGCGATCGCGAGCCAGATCACGTACGAGCCGGTGCTGCCCATGGATCGATCGTTTCTGCACCAGCGCATGCCATCGGGCGCGGTCTTCAAGATTGCGCTGGTGTACGACGAGCCGTTCTGGCGTTCCGACGGTCTGTCCGGCCAGTCGTTCGCGCCAGGGTCGCCGGCGAACCTCACCATCGACTCCTGCACGGACACCGGACGTCCCGGTGTTCTCACCGTCATCACCGAGGGGCCAGTGGCGAGGCGCGTCACACGGCTCGGTGGATACGCGCGCAGAGTCGTGGTGCTCGACGCCGTCGCCCAGAGATTCGGTGACAAGGCACGCTCCCCCGTCGACTACGTCGAGCAGGATTGGAGCGTGGAACGCTACTCCGGTGGCGGCATGATCAGCCACGCTCCGCCCGGTGTGCTCACCGAGTTCGGCCCCGCGCTGCGTGAACATTGCGGCCGCATCCACTGGGCGGGGACTGAAAGCTCGGCTGTCATGTGCGGTTTCATCGACGGAGCCATCCGCTCGGGCGAGCGGGCCGCAACCGAAGCCATGGAACTGGAAGCGGCTGGCGTCGCCGGCGGATAGCCTTGTCTGCGGCATCCGGCTGGTGGACGAGGCGGCAGCGCACACCGAAGTGGTCCGAGGGAAATACCCGTGGGTGTTCGCTCGAGATCGGTTCCGTCCCCAGCAGATCGATGCTCGTGGCCGTCCATTGGGGTCCCTTGAGCAGCACCCGATCGAACCGGACCTGCCTATGCTTGTTCTTGCTGTCCAAGCGCATGAGGTTGATGGACGTGTCTTCGGTGAAGCCGTCGTCGTCCGGGCGCAGGGCGGCCCAGACATCGACGAAGGGCGGACCGATCCGCTCGTTCTCGGTGTCGCGCATGTTGAAATCGCCGAGGACGACGGCATTGTCGGCTCCGCTCAGTGCGCGCGAGACCCTGCCCAGTTGCCGGGCGCGCAATCCCGCTGAGGCCTTTCCGCTTTCGAGGTGAACCGAGCAGATCGCCACTGCGGTTCCGTTGATCGTGAACTCGGCTTTGAGGAATCCGCGTGCCAGGCGCGTGGGTAGCCGGGTGTAGGTCGCCCGGTTGATGGGGAGTCGCGACAACATCAGCATGCCGTAGTTGCCGAGTTCGGCGTTGACGACCGCGGCGCGACGATAGTGGGCGCGGATCCATGGTTGAGCCGAGAAGACGTCCAGCGCGGCCGGTGTCACTTCCTGAAACACCATGACGTCAGGCATGTCTCGGGACAGCAGCTCCGCGATGGCGAGTTGGCGGAGGTCCGCGAAGTACTCGTCGAACCAGACGTTGAACGTCGTCAGCGTCAGTTCGTCGCGTTCGACGGCACCTGCGGCGTCGACGTCCGTCCACCGCTGCGTCGCAGCGTCGAACGTCCCGACGGGCACGCCGTGGTGGCGGTGCCTCACGCCCGCGCCCCGATCTCGAGGTGAGTGGAGGTGTGTGCGGCGGCCATCGGGGCAAGTATGAACCACGAGAGTGCTGGTGTTGAGGCACAGTTTGCGCGTTGTCTCGTGTGCATTGACTCGACGTCTCCACCGACTATCATCGCCGGGCCATGGCCGTTAGTCGGGAGATGTGATGACCACGACGAATCAAAGCGCGACCAGTCCAAACACCGTTGCAATCAAGCTGCCACCCGGCCCGCCCATCCCTCGCGCCGTCCAAGGCGTGCTGGCGGTGGCCAATCGCACGGTCGCACTCGAGGTCGTGCGCCGTCGCTACGGGTCGGCGTTCTCGATCCACCTGCCCATCTTCGGGCGCATGGTCGTCCTCAGCGATCCAAACGACATTCGTCAGCTGTTCAGGGCCGGCTCCGACGTCGCGGACACGACCGAGGCGAATCTCGGCCGTGTCATGGGACCGAACTCGTTGTTCGCGTTGACCGGTGAGCGGCATCGCGCACAGCGCAAGTTGATGACGCCGCCGTTTCACGGACGCCGGCTGGCCGCCTTCGAGGCGATCGTCGAACGGGAAGCGGTCGACGAGTTCGCGACATGGCCGCATGACCACGTCTTCGCGACGATGCCCTCGATGATGCGCATCACCCTCAACGTCATTCTGCGGGCCGTGTTCGGCGCCGAGGGACAGGAGTTGGAGCGCCTACGGGAAATGCTGCCGCCCGCGATCCAGCTGGGCTCCATGCTCGCCTTGGTCCCCGTGCCGCAATGGGATTGGGGCTGGTGGAGTCCGTGGGGCCGGTTCCACCTGTACCGCCGGGAGTACGACTCGATCGTCGACCGGCTGATCGACACAGCCCTTTCCGATCCAAACCTCGACGCCCGCGAGGACGTGCTGTCGCTGATGCTGCAAAGCCGCTACGAGGACGGCTCATCGATGACGCGCGCCGAGATCGCCGACGAGCTGATCACCCTGCTTGCGGCAGGTCACGAGACCACCGCAACCACGTTGGCCTGGGCCGTCGAACGGCTGCAGCGGCACCCCCAGCTGCTCGACCGACTGACCGCCGACCTCGACAACGGATCCGAAGAACTCCTGCACGCCACGATCCTCGAGGTCCAGCGCACCCGCCCCGTCGTCGACCAGACGTTCCGGCAGGTCAAGGCCCCAGCATTGCAGATCGGCCCGTGGAACTTCCCGCAGGGGCAGACGATCGTCGCCAGTATCGGGCTGCTGCACGCCGACGAAACCGTCTTCCCCAACGCCCGCCTCTTCGATCCCGACCGCTTCATCTCCCGGCCTCCCGACCCCGCCGAATGGATCCCGTACGGCGGCGGAATCCGCCGCTGCATCGGCGCGGCCTTCGCAACCATGGAGATGCGGATCGTGCTACGAAATCTGTTGCGCGACTATGTCATCAGTCCAACGAGCGCTCGCGACGAACCGAGCCAGACCCGCGGGGTGGCCATCGCACCGGGGCGTGGGGCACGCGTACGCATTCAGCCGAGGCGGAGATCCGCCGCGGGTCACTGCGCGATGACCCTCCCCAGATAGGGGGCCATGTTGTTGGTGCGTACCGGTGACACCGCCACGGCCGGGTTGGTGGCCTCCAGCATCTGCCCATTTCCCAGGAACAGGGCGACGCTGTCGCTGCCCTCGGGGCCGAAGAAGATCAGGTCTCCGGGCAGGGCCTGTGACGGCAGTACCTTCTGCAAAGCGGCGTACTGCTGACCCGAGGAACGCGGCAGCTTGATCCCGACGCCTGCGAAGGCATACAGCACCAGGCCGGACGCATCGAATCCGACGACGGTGGGTGCCGCGGCCACGCCCGCGACGGCGGGCGCCGGAGTCAGGGCTCCCAGGACGGGGGCCGGGGCCAAACCGGAGATTTGGGGAGTCTGCAGCGCGGGCGACGGTGCCACGCCGGTGATGTTGCCGTCAGCGGTGTCGGCGGCTGGTTTGGCGCCGAGGGTGGGGCCAGAAGCGTTGCCGCCTCCGTAGGTGTACGGCACGCCGCGCTGAGCGAGTGCACGCGAAATCACGTACTGGATGGCTTGCTGCCGACTGACGGGGCTGGCATAGGGGTCAGCCGTCGCAAGTCCTGGCGTCGCCATCAACAGGGCCACGCTGATCGCCAACGCGTAGATGCGTCTCATTCGAATTCCACCTCTCCGGCGTCAACGCGATGTCTTCACGTTTCGGCCGACATTCCATGACTCCCTGCCGGGACGTCCCACCCGTGTGGCCAAAACTGCACCGCCCGTAGGTTATCCGGAATTCTGCCCCGGAAGCCGTCGCCAGCCCGCCACGGCGCATTCGTTACGCCTTCGTGCAGCAATTGATCCCCGCTAGATGCGAGCCCGATACATTTCGATCGCCGGCGTCGCTATTGTTCATGGCGTGCTCGATCCCCTCTGGTCCGCCGCTACCCGGCATCCGTTCCTCGACGCGGTGCGTGACGGCACGATCGCCGACGAGGCGTTCGATCGGTGGCTGGCGCAGGACGCCTTGTTCGTCGCCGATCTGCTCGGCTTCCAGGCCCGGCTGCTGGCGCGTGCGCCGCGACGGGCACAGGCGGTGCTGGCCGGCGGATGCGTGGCGATCGTCGCCGAGCTGGACTGGTTCGAGGTGATGGCCGCGCGGCGCGGAATCGACCTCGTCGCGCAGCCGCTGCCTGCGACACTGGCCTACCGCACGTTGCTCGAGCGGTTGGATGCCGCGCCGTTCGACGCTGCCGTGACGGCGCTCTGGGTGCTGGAGCGGGTGTATCTGCTCGGCTGGGCGTCCGCCGCGTCGAGCACGTCCCCGTTCGGCGAGTTCGTGGAGCATTGGACCACCCCCGAATTCGAGAGCTACGTCGACGTGCTCGGTGAACTCGCCATCCTGGACGGCCAGGGCGACTTGGTGGGCGACGTGCTGACGCACGAGGTGGCGTTCTGGGACATGGCTCTGGCATGACTGCGGATGTGACCCTGTCGGCACGGTTGTGGGCCGAGAACGCCGACCTTGCGGCAGAAGCGCTCGCCGGTCCCTTCGTGTCCCACCTCGGTGACGGCTCGCTGTCGCGCGAGGTCTTCGCTGGCTACGTCGCGCAGGACGCCTTCTTCCTCGAATCCTTCGCTCGCGCATACGCTCTTGCGCTGGCACGCAGTTCCGACACGGTCACGCTGCTCGCCCTGGCAGATCTGCTCAGCGGGGTTCGCAACGAGCTCGGGCTGCACGCTTCTTACGCCGCGCGTTGGGGTATCGACATGGCAGGCGTGGAGCCGTCATCGGCGACGCTTGCCTACACCGATTTCCTGCTCGCGACCGCAGCAACGGGCACGTTGGGCATGGTGTTCGCCGCGATGACTCCGTGCATGAGGCTCTACGCATGGCTCGGCGCGGCGCTGGACGCCGACGCGGCGGGGCCCTACGCGGAGTGGGTCGCTACGTACGCCGACCCGAGCTTCGAGGCGCTGGCGTGCCGACTCGAACGGCTGCTCGACGAGCATGGCGACGACGGACCCGCTGTGGCCGTGGCCTACCGGCGGGCGATGCGCCTGGAGGTGGCGTTCTTCGACGCAGCCTTTCACCCTGCGATCTGAGCCGATCAATCCTTGGGTCCGGCGGCGTCTCCTCGCCCGTCCCTGGCTGCCCTTCGCTTGATCTCGGCCCGAGTCACGGCCAGCGCGATCACTACCGGGACAACGTATTTGGTGACATCGATGACCGAACCCACCCAGCCGGGCATGGTGATGTCGGGTAGGTCCGGAAACGGTAGGAACGGGATCGGAAGATCTGGGAAGTCGATCTCCGGCAACCGCAGGTCGGGCAGCCAACCCAGTACCGCGCGCAGCATCTCCCCCGCCACGGTCTTCACGAAGACGGTGACGCCGACGATCGCCAGCAGCACACCGCCGACGGCACCGGCGACGTGCCGGTAGGCGTAGAGGCGCGGGTGCCGTGCGG
>JAOPVF010000438.1 GCA_025963195.1 Mycobacterium sp.
CCGGTCGGCACGATCACGTTGAAGATGATCAGCACCATCATGGTGAACATCGCCTGCCCGGCGATGAACGACGCGACCTCGGGCACGTATGCCGAACCGAACGCGACGATCGGCAGCATCGTCCACATCACCACGGGGTCGACGCCCATCAGCTGGATGAACACGGCACCGAGCACGAACCCGATGGCGGTGCCCGTGACGGCGCGCAGGACGCGGGTGCCGGTGGTGAGTGCGCTGCTGCGCAGCACCGACATCGCGCCAAGGACCACCCAGAAGCCGTGCTGGACGGGGAAGACATGAGTGATCGCGACGGCGACCGCAAGCCCGATTCCGGTGCGCAAACTGTTGCGCACCACCACCGCTCGCGTGGCGACGAAGCCGGCGGTCAGATGCGTGATGGCCTGGGACTCCGACAACACCCGGTCGGATGCGCCCGATTCGGGGAGGCGGCGGCCGAGAACCCTTGCCCACACCGGCCTGGCATCGGCATCGGCGGCGATGCCGATGACGCGTCCGGTGGCACTCACGCACGCCGAGATCGTGCGGCGGGTCAACAACTTTCGACCGACGCCGATGGCCGTGTCATCGTCGTCCTCGCCGAGAATCTCGACGATGTCGTCGCGGTATCGGCTCTGGGCGACCAACCGCAGCACGGCGAGCGCCAGCGCAAGGTCCGAGCGGAGCTCGTCGCGACCGCCGGCCTTGGGAGTGGTGAGCACGCTCGCCGAGTCGCGGAGCACCCTGACCACGGGTCCGCGCATCTCGGCAAGCAGATCCGCGGAGCCGTCGGTGATGCGATCGGACAGCCACTGCAGATCGTCGACCACCCGCACCAGCGCGCGACTGCCCGCGGTCAGCGCGACGGGCCGGAAGTCGGCACCGAGGAAGTTGTCCCGCAGCGCCCCCATCGCCGAGGACAGATCTTCGGCGGACGCGCGGCCGTCGAGCCGGTCGGCCAACGTCCGGCACACCGCTGCGGCATGGCGGCGCAGGTCGTCGTGATGTCGGGGCGGCAGCAGGAACAGGGCGGCGGGTACGGCGAGCGCCAACGCGATCAGCCACCCGAACAACCGGTCTGGAATCGGTCCTGGTGGGGTGCAGACCGGCAACACGAACGTCAGGAGTGTCGAACGTTGCCCTGCCGCGACGATCTCGCTGAGCACGCCCGAGAACGTCACTGCGACGGCGAGCAGAAACATCGAGGTCACGGCCAGCCAGGGAATCGGTGCCACCAGTGAACCCAGGGTGATCAGCACCGCGCCGTTGAAGCCGAGGCCGCAGTAGGCCACGGCCCTGGCGGGCCGGTTGCCGGGAAAGTCGACCATGACCAGCAGCGCTACCGAACCGAAGATGGCGAACATGGGTGTCTGGGAGCCGCCGCCGACCGCGAACGCGACGGCCCCGACGATCGGCACGACGATCGCCGCCCTGACCGCGCGGCGCAGCGCGTCATGTTCGGGATCGCGTTCCTTGATGCGGTCCGCCGCCCGGCGCCACAGGCCGGCCGGGGTCAGCATGCACCGGATGCTACCGGCGGGGTTGGCGCCATCAGCCGTTGTCGGTGAGCGTGCCGAACCGTCCCGAGTCCAGTGCGCTGAGCAGTTGGTCGGCGATCCATTCGATGTCGTCTGCGCTCCGCCGCGGCAGCACGGCTTGCTCATAACCGACCAGAAGGTAGAGCGCCCACGAAGCGAACACCTGCGCCTGGCGCTCGTTCTGCAGGATCTCGAGCGCCGATTCGACGAGGAAGTCGAAGCGTTGTCGATCGACGGCCGCCTGGACGGCGTGCACCTCGGCGTCGATGGCACTCCACACCCGGATCGCGCCCTCCGCGCCGTGCGGCAGCGCGATCCCTTCCTTGATCAGCGAGCCGAGGCGCTGCCGCGGATCCGGCTCGGCCCGAATCACGTCGATGACGCTCACCGTGCGGACCTGTCGCCAATGCGCGATGAGGGCGCGGGTGTAGGCCGACCAGCTGGTGAAGTAGTGATAAAAGGAGCCGGTCGTGACGCCGAGCCGATTGCACACCTCGGCGAGCTTCAGACCGCCGTATCCGAGCTCGGACAGCACGTCGAGGCCGGCGTCGAAGTACGACTGCCGGGTCACGACGCTCGCCATGACGTCACCATAGTTGCCGAGTGTTCGGGTGCACCGGTTGTGGGTACCCGTTCGGCTCCGGCAAATCGCGGGCCGAGATGCGGAGCCCATGTGGCTGTCCCTGGCGAAGGTTTGCTGAGGAAAATACTTTCCACCCTTCCGCAACCATTCACCTCGGACACACCGGTGGCGTGTGGCACAATTTGACTGTGCCGTATACCGCGACCCGGGGTCCAGGACGTCCGCCCGCAGCTAAGGCGGCCGAGACCCGTGAGCGCATCGTGCGCGCGGCCCGGGAGGTGTTCAGCGAACTTGGTTACGACGCAGCGACGTTCCAGGCAATAGCAATACGTGCAGACCTGACGCGGCCTGCAATCAACCATTACTTCGCCAGCAAACGTGTGCTGTACGGCGAGGTGGTTGACAAGACCAACGAGTTGGTGGTCGCCGCAGGGATGGCGAAGGCCGAGGTCGAGACGTCGCTGTTGAAGCGGCTGTCGGCGTTCTTCTCCGCCGCCATGCAGGCCGAATCCCGCGACCGTTCCGCGGCCGCCTTCCTGGTCACCTCGGTGCTGGAGTCACAACGGCATCCCGAGCTCAGCCGCGACGAGCACAACTCACTCAAGACGTCCCGCGCGTTCGTGACGTGGGCGGTCACCGACGCGATTGATCGCGGTGAACTGACCACTGAAACCGACGTCGCGACGCTGGTCGAGATGCTGATCGCGGTGATGTGGGGAATGGGCTTCTATGCGGGCTACGTCGGTGCCCACGACGAGCTGACCGTCATCGTGGAGAAGCTCGAACTGCTGTTGGCGAATAAGTTGTGGAAGCTCGCTGATTAACTCGGTTCCAGCCGATGGTGACGCGGGTAGCCGCGTAGCCAAGCTAACTTTCTTCGGTAGCATGACGAACGAAATGATCCCGCTTCGCGTGCGCCTGCGCACCAGACTCGATGGAGCCCCACGATGAGTTCACTGCGCTCGCACGACGACACTTGGGACATCGCGACCAGCGTCGGGTCGACCGCGGTGATGGTGGCGGCCTCCCGAGCCGGTGAGACCGACAGTGACGACCCCCTGATCCGCGACCCGTACGCCAAGATCCTCGTGGCGGGCGCGGGCACCGGGATATGGGAGTTCGTGCTCGACGGCGGCTTCGTGGCCAAGGTCGCAGAAGAGGATCCCGAGGCCGCCGCGATCTTCGAGCACATGGGCAACTACCAGGCCGTGCGTACGCACTTCTTCGACGCGTACTTCAACGCCGCCGCGGCGGCAGGCATCGGTCAGGTCGTCATCCTGGCGTCGGGGCTGGACTCGCGGGCGTACCGGCTGGACTGGCCGGCCGGCACCGTCGTCTACGAGATCGACCAGCCCAAGGTGCTCGAGTACAAGGCCACGACGCTCGCCGAGCACGCCGTCGAACCGACGGCCCAATTGCGGCAGGTGCCGAAGGACTTACGGCAGGATTGGCCGAAGTCGTTGCGGGAGACCGGTTTCGATGCGTCGGCGCCGACCGCGTGGCTCGCAGAAGGGCTGTTGATGTACCTGCCCGCCGATGCTCAGAACCGGTTGTTCGAGCAGATCACCGAGCTCAGCGCCCCAGGCAGTCGGATCGCCGTGGAGACGGCCGGGGTGACCAACGCAGGCCGCCGTGCCGAGATGCGAGAGCGCTTCGAGCGCATCGCGCAGCGGTTCGGGCTCGAGAGCACGCTGAACATCCAAGAGCTGATGTATGACGACCCCGATCGCGCGAACGTCACCGACTGGCTCAACGAACACGGCTGGACGGCATCCGGTGTCCGGTCGGTCGACGAGATGCGCCGACTGGACCGCTGGGTGCTTCCCGCCGACGACGTGGATTCCGGCACGTTCTCGACGTTCGTCACCGCGGAGCGAAACTAGTCCTTCTTGCTGGGCCAACCGGTTGGTTAGGATTGGGTCTTCCTCGGGTCAGGAAGGACACCAACCATGACCACAGATTCAGTCGCCCCTGAAGCGGTCGAAACGACATCCCCCGACATCGCGAGCACGGTGGCACGCGTGCGCCGAACCTTTGCGACCGGACGCACCCGCAGCGTGGCGTGGCGCAAGCAGCAGTTGCAGGCGCTGGAGAAGCTGGTCACCGAGAACGAGACGGCCATCGCCGACGCGCTCGAGAAGGATCTCGGCCGCAAGCCGTTCGAGGCGTGGCTGGCCGACATCGCCAGCACCGCCAGTGAAGCCCACGACGCCGCCAAGAACGTCGGCAAGTGGACGAAGCGCCGGCATCGCAGGCTCGAGCTCTCCCAGTTTCCCGGCCGCGGCTGGATCGAATACGAGCCGTTCGGCACGGTGCTGGTCATCGGCGCCTGGAACTTCCCGTTCGCGTTGACGCTTGGCCCTGCCGTCGGAGCCATCGCTGCCGGAAATGCCGTCGTGCTCAAGCCGTCGGAGGTCTCGCCCGCATCCTCGGCCCTGATGGCGGAGTTGGTGCCGCAGTATCTGGATCGCGACGCGATCGTGGTGATCGAGGGCGACGGCACGGTCAGCCAAGAGCTCATCGCGCAGGGCTTCGACCGGCTGTGCTTCACCGGCGGTACCGAGATCGGGCGCAAGGTCTACGAGGGCGCGGCGAAGCACCTGACTCCCGTCACCCTGGAGTTGGGCGGCAAGAGCCCGGTGATCGTGGCCGCCGACGCCGACATCGACGTCGCGGCCAAGCGGATCGCGTGGACCAAGCTGGTGAACTCGGGCCAGATCTGCATCGCGCCCGACTACGTCATCGCCGACGCCAAGATTCGCGACGAGCTCGTCGACAAGATCAAGGCGGCCGTGACGACGTTCGAGGCCGGCGACCCGGGTGGCAAGCCAATCGTCAACCAGCGCCACTTCGACCGACTGACCGCATCGCTGTCGGCCACCAAGGGCACCGTCGCGATCGGCGGAGGTTCGGATGCGGCGTCGATGAAGATTCAACCGACCGTCGTCGTCGATCCCGATCCAGGCGAGCCGTTGATGACCGACGAGATCTTCGGACCCATCCTGCCCATCGTCACCGTCCAATCCCTGGACGAGGCAATCGAATTCGTGAACTCCAGGGACAAGCCGCTGGCCGCCTACCTGTTCACCAAGACCAAGAGCGTGCGGGAGCGGGTGATCAAGGAGGTGCCGGCGGGCGGCATGCTGGTCAACCACCTCCTGTTCCAGTTCTCCACCGCCAAGCTGCCGTTCGGCGGCGTCGGTCCGTCCGGCATGGGCGCGTATCACGGCAGGTTCGGCTTCGAGGAGTTCAGCCACAAGAAATCGGTGCTGACCAAGCCAACCCGACCCGACTTGAGCGCCTTGATCTACCCGCCGTATACAGAGAAGGCGTGGAAGCTGGCGCGCAGGCTCTTCTAGGGCTCGGCACCGGCACGCAACTGAGTCTCGTCACCGAGGACCGAGGAAAGGAAAGCTATGCCCGGAGTGCAGGATCGCGTCATCGTCGTCACCGGAGCCGGGGGTGGCCTCGGCCGTGAGTACGCCCTGACCCTGGCCCGTGAAGGTGCCAGCGTGGTGGTCAACGACCTCGGTGGTTCCCGCGACGGATCGGGTGCCGGGCACAACATGGCCGACCAGGTGGTCTCCGAGATCAAGGAGGCGGGTGGCCGCGCCGTCGCCAACTACGACAGCGTCGCCGAGTCCGAGGGTGCCGAGAACATCATCAAGACCGCGCTCGACGAGTTCGGCAAGGTCGACGGCGTGGTGAGCAACGCGGGCATCCTGCGCGACGGCACGTTCCACAAGATGACGTTCGAGGCCTGGGACGCCGTGCTCAAGGTGCACCTGTACGGCGGCTACAACGTGATTCGGGCCGCGTGGCCGCACTTCCGCGAGCAGAGCTTCGGCCGCGTCGTCGTCGCCACTTCGACGAGCGGTCTCTTCGGCAACTTCGGTCAGGCCAACTACGGTGCGGCCAAGCTGGGCCTGGTGGGCCTGATCAACACGCTTGCCCAGGAAGGCGCGAAGTACAACATCAAGACCAACGCGGTAGCGCCGATCGCCGCCACCCGCATGACGCAGGACATTCTGCCGCCCGAGGTGTTCGAGAAGCTGACCCCCGAGTACGTCGCACCGGTGGTGGCCTACCTGATGACCGAGGAGTTGCCCGACACCGATTCGGTCTTCATCGTCGGTGGCGGCAAGGTGCAGCGCACCGCGCTGTTCCAGAACGACGGTGTGACGTTCTCGAGCGTGCCTTCCGTCGACGACGTCGCAGCCAAGTGGGGCGAGATCACCGACCTGTCCGCGGCACAGTCGGCCAGCTTCAAGCTCGGCTGACCACGCGTGAAGGCGCTTGTCGCACAAGAGCTTTCTGGACCGGCTGGATTGGTCTACACCGACGCGCAAGACCCTGCCGAGGTAGCGGGTTCCGACATGGTCGTCGTCGACGTCGGTGTGGCCGGCGTTTCCTTCCCGGACTTGCTGCTGATCAAGGGCGAGTACCAGCTCAAGCTCGACCCTCCGTTCGTGCCGGGGACCGAGGTCGCAGGAGTGGTGCGCTCGGCGCCCGTCGGCTCGGGTTTCACCGTGGGGCAGCGGGTTACGGGGTTGAGTATGCTCGGTGCATGGGCCGAACGCGTGGCACTGCTGCCGGCGAGCGTGCAGCCGACCCCGGATGAGATCGACGACGGCGCCGCGGTGTGCCTGCTCGGCAACTACTACACGATGTACTTCGCGCTGGTCCGGCGCGGCGGGCTCCTTGCCGGTGAGACGGTGTTGGTGCTCGGGTCGGCGGGTGGCGTCGGCACCGCTGCCATTCAGATCGCAAAGGCGCTGGGCGCCAAGGTGATCGCGATGGTGCATCGGCCGGGGGCGACGGAGTTCGTCGAGTCGCTGGGCGCCGACGTCGTGCTGCCGCTGACCGACGGGTGGGCGCAAGCCGTGCGTGATCACACCGACGGCCGCGGGGTGGACGTCGTGGTCGACCCCGTCGGTGGGGAAGCCTTCGACGACGCAATCCGGGTGCTGGCGACCGAAGGTCGGCTGCTGGTGCTGGGGTTCGCGTCCGGTGGTGGCATTCCGTCCGTCAAGGTCAACAGGCTGCTGCTGCGCAACGTCAGCGTGGTTGGCGTCGGTTTGGGTGAGTTCATCAACCGCACGCCCGGCGCGCAGGCCGAGATCGGTGCCGGGCTGGGAAAGCTCGTCGCGGCAGGGTTGCGACCGCCGCCGCCGGTGCGGTTTCCGCTGTCGGAGGGTCGGGCGGCGTTGGAGAGCCTGGCGGACAGTGGTATTCGGGGCAAGGTCGTCTTGGTACCGTGATGAGCTGCTGCGCGAAGAACATCCATGTATGAGGTTGCCACGGGCGCTGGCCTTCGACGTGTTCGGAACGGTCGTCGACTGGCGCGGCAGCATCATCGGTGAACTGGAGATGTTCGGCGAAAACCA
>JAOPVF010000498.1 GCA_025963195.1 Mycobacterium sp.
GTCGTCGCTGATCTACATCCCGCACCTGATAACGCAGCTGCTCCAGAGCGGCAGCTCCCACCCAGGCACCGGCTGGTGGCAGACGTTCGTCGCGGACTATCTGACCAACCCGGCCAGCCCGGCCTACATCGCGCTCTACTTCGGCTTGATCGTCTTCTTCACCTACTTCTACGTGTCGATCACCTTCAACCCCGATGAGCGCGCCGACGAGATGCGCAAGTTCGGCGGCTTCATACCTGGCATCCGGCCCGGCAAGCCGACCGCCGACTACTTGCGGTACGTGCTGAGTCGCATCACCCTTCCCGGCTCGATATACCTCGGCGTGATCGCCGTGCTGCCCAACCTGTTCCTCGAGATCGGTAACTCCGGCGCCGTGCAGAACCTGCCGTTCGGCGGCACCGCGGTCCTGATCATGGTCGGCGTCGGCCTTGACACCGTGAAGCAAATCGAGAGCCAGCTGATGCAGCGCAACTACGAAGGGTTCCTCAAGTGAGAATTGTTTTGCTGGGGCCGCCTGGGGCGGGCAAGGGTACGCAGGCGGAGAAGCTGGCCGAGAAGCTCGGGATTCCGCACATCTCCACCGGGGACCTTTTCCGCGACAACATCAGCAAGAAGACCGAGCTGGGCATCGAGGCCAAGAAGTACCTCGACTCCGGCGACCTGGTGCCTGCCAGCTTGACCAACAGGCTGGTCGATGACCGCCTGAACGACGCCGACGCCGCGGACGGTTTCATCCTCGACGGTTTCCCGCGATCGGTGGAGCAGGCCGAGGCCTTGAAGGACATGCTCGCCGCGCGCAACACCAAGCTGGACGCGGTGCTGGAGTTTCGGGTCTCCGAGGAGGAGCTGCTCGACCGCCTCAAGAGCCGAGGCCGCGCCGACGACACCGAGGACGTCATCCTCAACCGCATGAAGGTCTATCGCGACGAAACCGCTCCGCTGCTGGACTACTACCAGGACGAGCTCAAGACCGTCGACGCCATTGGCTCGTTGGACGAGGTGTTCGCCAGGGCACTGCGGGTCCTCGGTCGGTGAACCGACGATCGGGCCGGGTGTAGTCGATGATCGGCCTGCCGGGCCTTCGTGGCCGCAAGGTCGTGCCCCAACGAAGCGCAGACGAGCTCGACGCCATGGCGGCTGCGGGCGCCCTGGTCGCGAAGGCACTGCGAACCGTGCAGCAGGCAGCCACACCGGGCGTTTCCACACTCGACCTCGATGCCATCGCCGAATCCGTCATTCGCGATGGCGGCGGCATCCCGTCGTTCCTCGGCTACCACGGCTTCCCTGGGAGCATCTGCTCGTCGGTCAACGACCGGGTCGTGCACGGCATCCCCTCGGCCACCGAGGTGCTCGCCGCCGGCGATCTGGTGTCCATCGACTGCGGCGCGATCCTCGACGGCTGGCACGGCGACTCGGCGGTGACGTTCGGCGTCGGTGCGCTGATTGACGCTGACTCGAACCTCTCCAAGGCCACCCGGGAGTCGATGGAGGCCGGCATCGCCGCGATGGTGCCAGGCAACCGGCTCACCGACGTCTCGCACGCCATCGAGGAAGGCACTCGCGCCGCCGAGAAGCGCTACCACCGCGCGTTCGGCATCGTCGCAAGTTACGGCGGTCACGGCATCGGCAGGCACATGCACATGGACCCGTTTCTGCCCAACGAGGGTGCGCCCGGTCGTGGGCCCCACCTGGCGCACGGCTCCGTACTGGCCATCGAACCGATGCTCACGCTCGGTACCACCAAGACCAACGTGCTCGACGACGAGTGGACGGTCGTCACCACCGACGGGTCGCGCGCGGCGCACTGGGAGCACACCGTGGCCGCGACCGACGACGGGCCGCGGATCCTCACGCTCTGAGGACGCGTTTTCGCATCTAGGCCGGTTGCCGCCGCGGCAGTGGTGACAGCCGCGCTTGGCCGTCTACCGTGGATCGACTGAACTTCGTGACCGTCCACAGCGTGTTAACTGTCGGAGGTGGGAATGGATGATCCGGAGGCCGCGATGATGCGGGTGCTTTACGACGAGCATGCCGCCGCGCTCTGGCGTTACGTTCTGCGGTTGACGGGTGATGCCGCGCGCGCCGAGGACGTCGTGCAGGAAACCCTGCTGCGGGCTTGGCGGCACCCGGAGGTCACCTATGACGCGGACCGGTCGGCGCGAGCGTGGCTGTTCACCGTGGCGCGCAACCTGATCATCGACGAGCGTCGCAGCGCGCGGTTCCGCAACGAGACTCAGACCGGTGACGTGGAAGCGGCGGCGGACCGGGCAGGGCCCGACGAGGTCGACACGGCCCTCGACCGACTGCTTCTTGGCACCGCGATGAGTCAACTGTCGGATGATCACCGTGCAGTGATCCTCCGTGCGTATTACCAAGGATGGAGCGTGGCGCAGACCGCCGCCGACCTACAGATCGCCGAGGGCACGGTGAAGTCGCGACTGCACTACGCGGTCCGAGCCCTTCGTCTCAACTTGCAGGAAATGGGGGTGACACGGTGACACAGTCTGGAGATTATCGAGGCTTGGAAGCGGTGGACGGCCACCGCTACGCGACGTGGGACGCGGCCTACGTACTCGGTTCGCTTTCGAGCGCCGAGCGCCGCGAGTACGAAGCGCACCTCGAGACGTGCGATCGGTGCCGGGCGGCAGTCGCCGAGCTCAGCGGCATGCCTGCACTTCTGTCACTGCTCGACGTGGACGACGTCCGCGGGCTAGAGGCCGAGCAGCCAATGCCACCGCTGCGCCCCGAGGTGTTGGAGTCCGTGCTCGACAAGGTGCGGTGGCGCAGGCGCCGGTCGCGGTGGTTGACCTCGGCCGCCGTCGGGCTGGCCGCTGCACTGCTGGCCGTCGGACTGGTGATCACCGTGCGACCCGGCATCGTCGGCCTGCAGAGCGGCACCGAACAGTCGACGGCGCAGCAGCTGCCGATGGACAAGTTGGTGGACACCCCGTTCAGCGCAAGCATCACGTTGAGCAGCTTCTCCTGGGGCACCCGCATCGACATGGCGTGCACGTATGGCCAATGGTCGAGCGGGGAAGTTCCTCCGCCTAGCAACCTCGGCATGGTGGTGGTGGGCCGTGACGGAAGTCACACGCAGATCGCGACGTGGCTCGGCATGTCCGGTGCCACTGCGCTGCCAAGCGGAAATACGCCCGTGCAGGCTTCGGAAATTGCTGCCGTGCAATTGGTTTCGGTGGACAACGGGAAGGTCTTGCTCGAGCGTCACCTGTGAATTCCCACCTGCGGTGAACCCTGGTGGCACGCACGTCGTGTCACATACAGGGATCAGGAGGCAGGTGAGGAATGTCCAGCAAGCACAGGGTGGTCGACCACCTGGTCGGCAGCCTCGCGGCTCGCGGTATCAGTCACGTCTTCGGCGTCGACGGCGCCAACATCGAGGACCTCTACGACGCAGCACACGACTGCGACGGGATCACGGCCGTGCTGGCCAAGCACGAATTCTCGGCGGCAACCATGGCCGACGGATTCAGCCGCGCCACCTCCGATCTCGGGGTGGTGGCGGCGACGTCCGGTGGCGGATCATTGAATCTGATTGCAGGGCTCGGGGAGTCGTTCACCAGCAGGATTCCCATCCTGGCGCTGGTCGGCCAACCCCCGACGACGCTCGACGGCCTCGGCAGCTTTCAGGACACCAGCGGTGATGGCGGTTCACTCGACGCCCATGCGCTGTTCTCCGCAGTGTCGGTGTACTGCAAGCGGCTCGTGACGCCGGCGGACGTCCTGACCGCGCTGCCCGAGGCCATCGCCGCCGCCCGCACCGGAGGGCCTGCGGTGCTTTTGCTGCCCAAAGACATTCAGCAAGCGTCCGTCGACGTGGATGTCGCCGCCGGCTTCGGGCCGCTGCCGGCATCGCACGACGCGCGAGTGGGCGACCCGCACCCGATCCTTGACGAATTGCGCGACGTACCGGGCCCGGTCACCATCATCGCCGGTGACCAGGTCGCCCGTGACGACGCGCGCGCCGAGCTCGAGGAGCTGCGTGCCGTGCTGCGGGCACGGGTGGCGACGGTGCCCGATGCCAAGGACGTCAGCGGCTCACCAGGGCTAGGTGCGTCATCGTCACTGGGCGTGACCGGGGTGATGGGACATCCGGGAATCGGTGAGGCCGTGGCGGAGAGCGCGGTGTGCCTGCTGGTCGGCACCCGCCTGCCCGTGAACGCGCGCGCCGGCCTCGACGACGTCCTCGGACAGGTGCGCGTGCTGTCGATCGGGGCAGGGGCTCCCTACCTGCCTACCACCCACGTCCACTCCGAGGATCTACGCGTCTCGTTGCCGCAACTGACCAAAGCCCTGACGGGCCAGGGCAGGCCGCACGGATTGCGGGTGCTCGACCCGCTGCCGCACGGCGAACTGCAGCCGCCTGCCCACGACGGACCGGGCATCCGCTACCGCGACGCGATGACCGTGCTCGACGACGTCCTCCCCGACGGGGTCGATATCGTCGTCGACGCGGGAAACACGGGCGCTGCGGCCATCCACCACCTGCCCGTGCGGCGATCCGGTCGATTCGTCGTCGCGCTCGGCATGGGTGGCATGGGCTACAGCTTCGGCGCGGCGATCGGGATGTGCTTTGCGCGGGCGAGGAGCACCGGTGCGAAGAGCCAGCGGACCGTCGTCGTCGCCGGTGACGGCTCGTTCTTCATGCACGGCATGGAACTTCACACCGCCATCCAGTACCGCCTGCCCATCACGTTCGTGCTGTTCAACAACAACGCCCACGCCATGTGCGTCACCCGAGAGCAGCTGTTCTACGGCGACCGGTACAGCTACAACCGGTTCACGCCAAGCCGCCTCGGCGCAGGCCTCGCCGCGATGTTCCCAGGGCTGCCTTCCGTCGACGTCGCCGAATTCCCCAACCTGCCCGGCGCGGTGCGCGACGCCCTGGCCCACGAAGGACCATCCGTGGTCAGCGTCGAGTGTTCCGCGGACGAGATACCCCCGTTCGCACCCTTCATCAGGGCCCCACAACAACATTCACCACAACGACAATCAACACAGAAGGAGATGACCCACCATGTCGCTGCCCGCGCTTGACGACATAACCACCCCGATCGACGGGGTCATCCGGATCGAGAACGCGCCGCGTGAGAAGGCCACGCCCATCATCATGGAGATGATGCGGTCGGTGTACCCACACGACCAGGTATTCGGCGAGTACTGCACGGTCAACGACTACGTCGACTGTCCACCCGACGAACTGTTCGAGTATCTCTCCGACACCCGAAGCCTCGAGGAGTGGACTTACAGTCTGCGAGGCTTCACGCCGACCAAGGAACCCGGATTGTGGCTGGCCTACGACCGGTTGGGCTCGGAGACCGAGATATACACGCGCACGGTCGTCAACCGCGAAGCCAGGACGGTCGACTACCACTGCGCATGGGACCAGGGCACACACCTGTGGATGATCTACCTGATGCGCGTCGTCGACGCGCAGGTGGTGTTGAACAAGCCAGGCTCGGTGGTGCTGTGGACCAACTGCCGTCACCCGTTCTACGACCACAACCCCTACCCCGAGGCAGCGCCGCCGCAGCGGCCAGTGTGGGTCGGCGACTTCTGGGACATGTTCGGCGCTGGACACGAGCTGGAACTGAAGAACCTCAAGGCGATTGCCGAGTTCCGGCACCACAACGGACTGCCGGTGACGCCGGCCTGGATGAGATGAGAACACCATGAACACCCAGAAACCCGTCAGCCTTCTCGACGTATCGACCTACCTCCCTGGCGAGCCGATCAGCGCCGACTATTACGCCCAGTTCGCCGACTCCGATGAACTGCGCGACAACCTGATGTTCCGCGCGCCGCGATTTCGCCATCACGTCGCGCCGGACGAGACGGCCATCGACATGGTCGAACGGGCCGCGGCCGGCCTGGTCGAGCGGCACGGCCAGGACGCCGTCGCAGGAGCCGACGTGCTGATCACCCACACCCAGATGCCCGACATGCCGTTCTACGGTGGTGGCGGCGGGATGGCGCATCGCCTTGGCATGAAACCCAATTGGGTGATCGACCTGCACAACGGCGGATGCGCGGCATTCGTGCTTGCCATGAAACTGGCGCGCAACCTGCTGGCCACGGGCGAGGCGCGCAGCGCGGTGATCGCCGTGGCGCAGAACGCTGCCGGGCAGATCTTCGACCAGGAATCGGTGCGGCGCAAGGCGCAGGCGTCGGTGCCGGGTGACGGTGCGGCGGTCGGATTGTTGACCGTGTCCGACGAATCGCCGATCCTCGACGTCGAGTGCAGGACCTACGGCGAGTACGCGGGTGACATGACGATCGCCGTCGACCCACCCCGCAAGTGGTGGCAGGCAGGGTCGGGGGAGGGTTACATCGGGTTCACCGAGGCCAAGATCACCAAGGTGCTGGCACGGGGCAACCGACAGGTGCCAGAGGTGTCGTATGCGGTGTGCGACCGAATCGGCATGCAGCCCAAGGATCTCGACCTGCTCGTCACCAATCAGCCCAACCGCGCGTTCCTGCGCAACTGGCGCGAGGCGCTGGAGCTTCCCGCCGAGAAACACACCGACACCTTCGATGATTGCGGGAACCTGTTCGCCGCCGGCATCCCGGTCAACCTCGACCGTGCGATCACCGAAGGGCGGCTGAAAAAGGGTGACGTGGTGATGATGGCGGCGTTCGCGCACGCCGGTGACTTCGCAGGGGCCGCCGCCGTTCGGTGGGGCGGGCGGACCTCGTGAGTGTGAACTGCGCGCTGACCGATGCCGTCGACGGGCTACCCGATGCGGTGAACCCATTCGAGTTGTCGCTCAACGAAAACCCCTTCCCGCCGCTGCCGTCGGTGCGGTCGGCGCTGATCGCCTCGATCGACGCAGCCAACCGCTACCCGGAGTTCCTACCGGAACGGATGCGGTCGCTAATCGCAGGCCGGGTGGGGGTCGGCGATGACCAGGTGGTGATCGGCGCAGGCGCAACGGGTGTGGTGATGCAGGTGCTGCACGCGGTGACCAGCCCCGGCGACACGATGGTGATGACGTCCCCGACGTTCGACGGCTACCCGATCTTCGCGCAGATGGCACGGCTGAAGCCGGTGACGGTGGCGCTGGACCGGCACGGCCACCACGACCTCGATGCCATGGCCGCGGCGGCCGCCCAGGCGCGGGTGGTGGTGCTGTGCCGTCCGCACAATCCGACCGGCACCATCGAACCGCCGGCCGACGTCGAACGGTTCCTTCGTCGTGTGCCGTCGGACACGGTGGTTCTGCTCGACGAAGCCTATGTGGAGTTCCTCTCACCCGAGCAGAGGATCGACGCGCCCGCTCTGGTCGCGCGATACCCCAATGTCGTGGTGTTGCGCACGTTCTCGAAGGCCTATGGGCTGGCCGCGCTGCGCATCGGGTACGGGTTCTGTGCGCCGGATCTGGCGCGGCGGTTGTGGACCATGCAATTGCCGTTCGGAATGGGTACCTCCGGCCTGGTCGCCGTCGCTGCGTCGTATGACGCGGAAGCCGAACTGCAGCAACGCATCCGGGTGATCGCCGCAGAGGGCCGTTACCTGCGGGCGCGCCTCGCCGCGATGGGGGTGTACAGCACCGACAGTCACGCCAACTTCGTCTACCTTCCTGCGTGTGCGCCGCCGTGGCAGGACGTTCTCGCGGGCCGCGGGCTGCGGGTGCGTGGCTACGCCGACGGTGGGGTACGCATCAGCGTCGGCAATCGCCAATCGTCGCGAGCCGTGCTGTCGGCGCTGGCGTCCGCCTGATTCGCCGACTTGCCTACCGCGAGATCCCCGCGACCGTTCCCCGGGTGCGGTATGAAGAGGCGTGTCCTCCGAGCCCGCCAAGCGCGACCCCATCGCGTTGGCCCGCGAGAATTGGGAACGCTCGGGGTGGGGTGACGTCGCCGAGGGCATGGTGGCGGTGACGTCGGTGATGCGGGCGCACCAGATCCTGCTGGCCCGCGTCGAGTCGGCTTTGCGACCGTATGACCTGAGCTTCTCTCGCTACGAGCTGTTGCGGCTGCTGGCGTTCTCCAGCGGGGGAGCGCTGCCGATCACGAAGGCCTCCGACCGGCTGCAGGTGCACGTCACCAGCGTCACGCACGCCATTCGGCGGCTGGAGAGCGACGGTCTGGTCGAACGGACTCCGCACCCGACCGACGGCCGCACCACGCTGGTCCGGCTGACCGATCTTGGCCGCTCGACCGTCGAGGACGCGACGGTAACGCTCAACAACGAAGTGTTCGCCGATGTCGGTATGTCGGCAACCGATTCGCGAACACTGGCCACCGCCATCGAATCCTTGCGGCGTCACGCCGGCGACTTTTGAGCCTCTAGGGGCACGGCTGTAACCCGGGATCCTATCCCCCAATCATGAAGAAGCTCAGCATCATCGCCATTTTCGTTGCCGCAAGCATTGGACCACCGGCGGCGGCTGCAGCAGCACCCGGCGGCCCCGGTGGCTTCGGCAACGCCCAAGACACCATCAACTCGTTGCAGGCTCAGGGATTCAACGTGCAGCTCAACGGTGCAGCGGTATACCCGCTGTCGGGATGCAAGGTCACCGGCATCGAGGGATTGCGCGATTCGAACATCAACTCGAACGGATCGATCATCGACCCGACCAAGCTCACCACCGTCTACGTCGACATCTCCTGCAAGGGAGGCTAGGGAGCGGCGGCCGACGGCAGCGGGATGGTCGCCGTGACCGCCGTGCCGGACCCTGGCCGCGACCGAATGTTGAGCCGGCCGCCGACGATCTCCGCGCGCTCGGCCATCGACAGCAGGCCGTAACCGCCCATCTCGTCACCGCCGAGCGGATGCTCGAGTGTGTCGAAACCCAGTCCGTTGTCCACGATTTCGAGCCGGACTTGCTCATCCTCCAACGAGAACGTGAGCTTTGCGTTGGTCGCTCTCGCGTGCTTGACGACGTTCTGCAGACACTCCTGCGCGATGCGGTACAGCGCGATCTCGATGTGATCGGGCAGCCGGGCATCCGCCAACTCGACGTCGACGTCGACCCCTGGGATCGATCGCGCCAAGCTGGCGAGTCCGCCCGTCAGCCCGAGATCGTCGAGCACCGGGGGGCGTAGCCCGTTGATCGCCGCACGAGCCTCACCGAGGGTGAGGTCGACGAGTTCGCGAGCCATCGCCAATTGTTCGGCGGCCGTGGTGGAGTCGTCGCCGACGGCTCGGCTGGCGGCGTCCAACCGGTAGGACAGCGTGACGAGTCGCTGGCTGATGCCGTCGTGGATGTCGCCGGCAAGGCGCCGTCGCTCGAGTTCCTGCGCCTCGATGACCTGCTCGACGAAGTTCTCGTGCGCACGATCGCGGGCGACCAGCTGGCGGTGCATCCGCGCCTGGTGCATGGCGCCCGCGATGAGCCGACCGATGACAAGGAGCAGCTCCACGTCGCGGTCGGCGAACTCGCGGCGCTGCACGGTGTGCACGTTGAGGACGCCGACCAGTCCGCCGGGGTCGGTCTCCATCGGCACCGACACCATCGAGGTGAAGTCCGAACCACGCAGCGACTCGAACGGCATGTACCGCGGATCGGACTCCTTGTCGTGGATGATCACGACGGGCTCGCGATGGCTGGCCACCCAGCCGGATATGCCCTGCCCCAATGGGAGCCGGATCTTGCCGACCTCGCTGTCGAAGGGCGGCGTCGCCCCCGTGAGGGTCAGTGAGCGTTCGGTGTCGTCGAGGACGTGCACGAAGCAGACGTCGGTGGCCGTTGCGGTGGTGATCATCCTGGCCGCCGCCTCGGCAAGCGGCTCGACGCCAGGACCGCTCGACGCCGCCTGGATCAACTCCCGCAGCAATGCCAGCTCGCGGTCGGCGTCGACGAGGTCGCGAACGGCGTTGGGTCTGGCAGTCATGGGCGCCTCACTGGTAGATGCCTTCCCGCAGCGCGGTCGCAACGGCGCCGGTGCGGTCGCTGACGCCGAGCTTGCGGTAGATCGACCGAAGGTGCGTCTTGACGGTCTCGTCGCCGATCACCAGCTTGTTGGCGACGCCCTTGTTGGACAGCCCGTTGACGACGAGCGACAGGATCTCGCTCTCGCGCTGCGTCAGGCCCTGGCGGGCTCCCGGCCAGAACTCGTCGCGCTGCAACCGCGCCGCGGTATCGACGGCGCGCGCCGCCATGCTGGGATCGATGGCCGTCTCGCCACGGTGCACGAACTCGAGTTGGCGGACGAGTTCGTCGCTGCTGATGCTCTTCAGCAGATAGCCGGCGGCACCCACTCGCAGCGCCTGGAACAGGTACTGCTCGTCGTCGTAGACCGAGAGCATGACGACCTTGCGGCCCGGGTCCTGGCTGCGCAGGTCGGCGCACAGGTCCAAACCGCTTGCGCCCTGCATGCGGACATCGCACAACACGACGTCGGGGTCCAGATGGGCGACGACGCTGACTGCCCGCTCCGCCCCGACCGCCTGGCCGACCACCTCCACGCGGTCGTTGAACGAGGCCAGCATCGCCTTGAGCCCCTCGATGACCATCTCGTGGTCATCGATGAGGACGAGCCTGACCGGATCCATAGCCATCACCCTAGATGCGCAGGTCACCGCGCCCACGCAAGACGGTCCCCAAGATGGCTACCCCAATCCCCCGAATGGGGGAGTCGGGCCAGGTGTGACGTAGGACACCCTGATGGGCATGCCGGTCGCGTGTGAGTCGAGGACGTTCTGGTGGGAGGCTGGGCGCCCCGCTCATGCCGCCGTCGAGCCGCTGAAGGCCGTGATCTTCGACCTCGATGGCGCGTTGGCCGACGTCGAGCGCGACGGCCAGCGGTTGGCCTTCAACGCCGCGTTCGCCGCACACGGTCTTGACATCGGTTGGACGGTCGAGGAGTACGGCCGCCTGGTATGCATCGGCGACGAGCAGCGACGCATCGCGTCGGCTCTGCGCAGGAGGGGTTTCGGCCGGGTCAGCACGGAGATCGCCGCGCACGTGTCCCGGACCAAGAACGATCTGTTCGAACAATCGGTCCTGGACGGCGACGTCACGGCGCGGGCGGGTCTCGAGGACCTGGTGAACAGCCTGTACTTCGCGGGCGTGCCCGTCGCGGTCGTCAGCACGGGTTGCCGGACCTGGGTGGAGCCGCTGGTCCGCCAGCTCATCGGCGACGGCATCGCCGAGACCGTGGTGACGCCCGACGATCTCCCCAGCCCCGGCCGTGAGCCCGACCTCCACGGGCACGCGCTGTGGGAACTCGGGCTCGCGCCGGAGAGCGCCCTGGCGGTGGCCGGCACGCATGGGGGACTGCGCGCTGCCCGCGCGGCCAAATTGGCCACGCTCGTCGTCACGACGGGATACTCGATCGGCGCCGACTTCACCGACGCGGTCGAGGTGCGCTCCGGTTACGACGGACTGCTGGCCGCGGGTTGCGAGCTGATGCACCGGCGCTGGCAGACCACGGGCCGCTAGCCCGCGAACGCGAGTTTTCACCGCCGCTCGCCGAACTCGAAAGTACGATCTCTTGATCGGGGGACTTGGCACGCGAAACCTCCACTGGACGATGGAGCGGGGCCATGGCCAAGGGAGTTTCGACCGCGACCGATACCGTCTGCGGTGACGTCGACGAGGGCTATGGGAAGGTCGCCGACGCATTTCGGCGCAACCTGAACAGTGGTCGAGAGCTTGGAGCCGCGGTCGCGGTCTACCGCGAGGGTCGGAAGGTCGTCGACCTGTGGGGCGGCTATCGCGACGCCAACACGCGAGCGCCGTGGCAGCAGGACACGATCGTCAATGTCTTCTCGACGACGAAAGGTGTCGCCTCGCTTGCAGTAGCGGTCGCTGTCTCACGTGGCCTGCTCGACTACGACGCCAATATCGCCGATTACTGGCCGGAGTTCGCACAGGCAGGCAAGGGCGCAATCACCGTGCGACAACTGCTTGGGCACCAGGCGGGACTAGTTGCGGTCACACCGCCGTTGACGCTCGTCGATATCGCCGACCCGGAGGCGATGTCGGCGAAGATCGCTGCGCAGGAACCACATTGGCTGCCCGGCACGAGGCATGGCTACCACGCAGTGACGCTCGGGTGGTATCAGTCCGAACTCATCCGCCATGTGGACCCGAAGGGCCGCACGATCGGCCGGTTCTTCGCCGAGGAAATCGCGGCACCGCTCGATTTGGACTTCTACATCGGGCTGCCGGTGTCGGTGGATCGCAACCGGGTAGCGCAATTGCAGGCCTTCACCCTTCGGGAGTTGGCGTTGCACTTGAACACAATGCCCCCGGTGTTCGCGGCTGCGATGTTCAACCCGTCGAGTCTGTCTGCGAGAGCCTTCGTGGTCGCGGCGGGTGTCAAGGGCGCCGCGGACTTCAACCGCGACGAACTCCGAGTGCTCGAAATGCCGTCGGTCAACGGCACGGCTACCGCTCGGTCGATCGCGAAGGTGTACGGCGACGCTGGCACCGGAGATTCCGGGCTGGCCTTGAGCCGGGCTGTTCGCGATGATCTGGAGGGCCCCGCGGTGCCGCCCACCAAGGGCCTGCGCGACAAAGTGGCCCATACCGACATGACGTACTCGCTGGGCTTCGGCAAGCCCACCTCCAAATTCGTGTTCGGCTCTTCGGACAGGGCTTTCGGATGGCCCGGAGCAGGTGGCTCGTTCGGTTTCGCCGATCCAGATACGGGTGTCGGGTTCGGCTACGTGATGAACAAGATGGGCTTCCATATGTTCAGCGACCCGAGAGAACTCAGCCTGCGTCAAGCCGTGTTCCGCGACGTCCTTGGAGTCAGAGCCCAGCGCTGAGGCTAGCCGTTTCTGATCAGCTCGATGACCGCGCTGAAGTCCTTGTCGGCGTGATCAGTGGCGAACTTCGCGTAGATCTCTGCGGCGTGGCTGCCAAGCGGTGCGGTCGACCCCGACGAGCTGACGGCGTCCATCGCGAGGCCGAGGTCCTTGTTCATCAGCGCCGTCGCGAACCCCGGCTTGAAGTCGTTATTGGCGGGTGAGGTCGGAACTGGCCCTGGCACCGGGCAATTCGTGTGGACCGACCAGCAGTTCCCGGTCGCACCGGTGATCACGTCGAACAGCGACTGTGCCGACAGTCCCAGCTTCTCGGCCAGCACGAAGGCTTCGCCGATGGCGATCTGCTGCACCGCGAGCACCATGTTGTTGCACAGCTTGGCGGATTGGCCGGTGCCGGACGCGCCACAGTGAATGATCTTGCCCGCCATCGGCTCCAGTACGGGCTTGGCCCGCTCGACGGCCGCGTCGTCACCGCCCACCATGAACGCCAACGTGCCAGCGGTCGCGCCCTTGACGCCGCCGGACACCGGCGCGTCGAGCTGTGCGAAACCGTGCTCTCCTGCCTGCGCGTTGATGGCCCGTGCGTCGTCGACGGAGATCGTCGAGGTGTCGATGAACAGCGCGCCCGGCTTCGCGGCGGGCAGCACCTCGGCGTAACAGGCCTTGACGATGGCACCGTTCGGTAGCGAGGTG
>JAOPVF010000507.1 GCA_025963195.1 Mycobacterium sp.
AGGAACGCCGAACGCCAGTCACGACCGAAACCGGCGGCCAGCACGATGGTCAATGCCTCGACCGCCTCGACCGCGCATGCCAGGAACACCGCGACGAACAACGCACTACTGTTCACGGGTCACCTCGCAATCGGCGTGGCGGCGTCCTCCAGTATTACCGGTCGTGTTGATCGGCTGCGGTCACGGCCGGGCCGGCCTGCGCGGGCCACGGACGGCCGACAGGCGTCGGCCATTCGTCGTCCACCTCGGGCACAGTGAGGAGGCTGCGGTCCAGGGCGTCAGCGATCCACATCAGTAGTCGCTCGAGGAGCTTGCTCATCTTCGCTTCCCTCCGTCGGGGTTGATTCCGCATGATGATTCAGAATTGCGGTCCTTGGCGTCCATGTCGTCAACGCTGACGGCCATGTATGCCTCCCGCTAGCCTCACTCCGGACATACCTGTTAGCTGCAAGTGTCCCGATCGTCGGAGTTGGGGTGGAGCTAGACCCGTCGGACGCCGGCGACGACGATTTCCGGGTGTCAGCGGTCGTCACTCACCTCGACGCCCGTCGCCGCATCGACGAGATCGCGGATCGCATCAGGCGTCAAGGCGATCTTGCTCAGGAAACCGATGGCCGGGCTCGTCGCGATCATGTCGGCGAAGTCTTGCTCGGCGTGGGTGGAAATCATTATCACTGGTGATGGTCCCGGCAACCCGGATCGGTGCAGTTGCTCAGCGAGTTCGAACCCGTTCTCCCTACCGAGGTGGACGTCGACCAGCGTCACGTCGGGTCGTAGCTCCTCGAGGCATCGAAGAGCCTCGGCGCTGGTCGACGCCACGCCGACTACTGTGATGCCGTCGTGCTCGAGGAGGCCGCGCGCTGCGTTCACGAAATCCGTGCTGTCGTCAACGATTAGGCAGCGCACAGTGCACCAATCAATACCATGAGGTCAGCTTGGCGCTACGCGGGGCAATGCGCATGCCCGCTAGCCGGAACCGTGCTCTAACGACGTGCACGCTCCCGTGCAGCGGCGCTACCCATCCGTGACACCTGCGTAATTGCAGATGGCCGGTGGAAATAGACTCCAGCTAGTGGGGGCGGTGTCACCGGTAGCCGACCTTCCCATGGAACGTTGAATCGCCGCCTTTCGCACCGGGAACAATGGGGTCAGACTAGGTTGCTATGGATCAGGGTGGCCGGCCGGTCGACGACGAGTTAGTCGGGCTCTTCGATCTATCGCATGACGCGTTCTGCATCGCGGGGTTCGACGGCTACCTCAAGCGCGCCAACCCGGCGTTCGCCCGCAGCCTCGGGTACACCCTTGACGAGCTGCTGGCCAGGCCCTTCATGGCCAACGTCTACCCCGATGATCTCGAGTCGGTGGAGGCAGTCCTGGCCGACCTGGCCGCCGGTAACGACATCGTCGGATTCGACTGTCGCGAAGTGTGTGCCGACGGTTCAGTGCGCTGGTTCGAGTGGACCACGAGCAGCCGGCCGGAAGCGGGCATCGTGTACGGGGTGGCCCGCGACGTCACGGACCGCCGGATGGCCAACGACGAATTGAGCGCTCTGCGCCGCGTTGCCACCCTCGTTGCGGAGGAAGCGGAGCCTCGCGACCTGTTCGCTCTAGTCGCCGCGGAGGTCGCCCGCGTCGTCAATGTCCCGCGGGTGAGCGTCGCGCGCTACGAACTCGACGGCACGGCAACGGACTGCGCCAGCTTCCCGCCCGGCGCCCCGACATCTTCGGTCGGCAAGCGGTGGTCATTGGACGGCACGAATGCGCTAGGGCTAGTGCGGACGGCCTCGAAGGCGTCTCGCATCGATGACTATTCACAGCTGGACGGTCAGCTCGCGGCTACCGTCCGTCGCATCGGGATTCGTTCGACGGTCGGCGTCCCGATCGCTGTGGCGGGACGCCTGTGGGGAGCGATGATGGTGTCCACCACGGCGCCGGACCCGCTGCCCGGCGACACTGAGGCTCGTCTGGCCAATTTCACCGGGCTGCTCGCAACCGCCATCGGTAATGCCGAGTCACGCGAGGCCCTCGGACGACTCGCCGACGGGCAGGCGGCACTGCGGCGGGTGGCGACACTCGTCGCGAGGGGGGCTAACCCGTCACAGGTGTTCTCGGCGGTGGCCACGGAGCTGGCACGAGTCCTCGATGTGCGGAATGCGGCTGTGTGGCGTTACGAGCCCGATGGGGCGGCCACACTCCTGGCTGCACACGACACGCCGGCCGCGAAGAAGATGCCGGTCGGCATGCGCTTCACGCTCGAAGGCGACAACGTCGCGGCCATGGTGTTGCGTACGGGCGCCGCCGCCAGGATGGATAGCCACGACCATGCCGCCGGATCCGCTGCTGCGCAGATCCGTGAGCTTGACCTCGAAGGCGGTGTCGGGGCACCGATCGTCGTAGGTGGGCGCCTGTGGGGTGCAGCCATCGTCGGCACGTCGCGGCCCGAACCACTGCCACCCGACACCGAGGCA
This sequence comes from Mycobacterium sp., assembly GCA_025963195.1. Taxonomy (GTDB): domain Bacteria; phylum Actinomycetota; class Actinomycetes; order Mycobacteriales; family Mycobacteriaceae; genus Mycobacterium. The sequence goes on from JAOPVF010000507.1 coordinate 2,469, forward strand.
CGAATCGCCGACTTCGCCGATCTGGTCGCGACCGCAATCGGCAATGCCGCCACCCGCGCGGACTTGCAGGCGAGCCGCGACGAGCTGAGTGTGCTCGCCGAGCAGCAGGCCGCCTTGCGGCGGGTCGCAACACTGGTCGCGCGCGGGGTCAGCCCGTCGGAGGTATTCTCCGCGGTCGCCGAGGAACTGGCCCACTGTATGCAGGCAAGCCATGTAGGGGTATCCCACTACGATGCCGACCAATGCATCGCCGTCGCGCTCTATCACGAGAACCGGCTGCGCAAGCTGCCCGAGGGCCTGCGCCTGCCGTTGGCGGGCGACAACGTTGCGGCCAGGGTGTTTCGCACCCGCCGCCCCGCCCGGATGGACAGCCACGACAATGCTCCGGGCGCCCACGCGGCACGCATCCGTGAGCTGGGCGTCCGGTCTGCGGTGGGAGTCCCGATCATCGTCGACGGCCAATTGTGGGGTGCGGCTGTCGTTGGCTCGACGGCACCCGAGCCGCTGCCACCCGACACCGAAGCGCGCATGAGCGACTTCGCAGATCTGGTCGCGACCGCAATCGCCAATGCCGCCACCCGCACGGAGTTGCAGGAGAGCCGCGACGAGCTGGGTGTGCTCGCCGAGCAGCAGGCCGCGTTGCGGCGCGTGGCAACCCTGGTGGCGCGCGGGACGCCCCCGTCGGAGGTGTTCTCCGCGGTGGCCGACGAGATGGCCCGATGTCTGCATGCGGCCAACGCGACGGTGAGCAGGTTTGACGATGACACGGTGACCATTGTCGCCGTGGCTGCCCTAACGCCCGGGTTCAAGCGCGCGCCGGTCGTCGGCGCCCGCCATACCTTGTTGGAAGGCGACAACATCGCAACGCGGGTGTTTCACACCGGCCGGCCCGCACGCCTGGACGGCTTGGAGTTTCAGAATGCACCCGGCTGGGTCGCTGCATGGCTACGGAAAACGGGTCTGCGTTCCACGGTGGCAGTTCCGATCATTGTCGACGGACGGGTGTGGGGAATGGCGGCGCTCGGTTCACTGCGATCCGAGCCGTTGCCACCGGACACCGAGGCGCGCATGAGCGACTTCGCAGACTTGGTCGCGACCGCAATCGCCAACGCCGCCACCCGTGCCGAACTGATCGCCTCACGCGCCCGCATCGTCGCGGCCGCCGACGATGGTCGTCGCCGCCTGGAGCGCGACCTGCACGACGGCGCCCAACAACGGCTGGTCGCGCTGGGGCTGCAGGTGCGACTGGCAGAGGCGTCAGTGCCGCCAGGCCTGCAGGCGCTTGGAGAGCAGCTTGGGGACATCGTGTCCGGATTGACCGGTGTCACGACCGAACTGCAAGAGATCTCACGCGGGATTCATCCGTCGATCCTGTCCAAGGGCGGAATCGGTCCCGCGCTCAAAGCACTGGCCCGCCGATCGGCCGTCCCGGTCATCCTCGAGCTTGCGATTGACCGACGCTTGCCCGACTCAGTCGAAGTCGGTGCGTATTACGTCGTGTCCGAGGCCCTGACCAACGCCGCCAAGCATGCCCGCGCCTCCCACGTGGCCGTCTGCGGGCAAGCCAAGGATGACGTCCTCTCTTTGTCGATTAGCGACGACGGAATCGGGGGCGCCGACTTCGGCAACGGCTCAGGGCTCATCGGGCTCAGAGACCGGGTCGAGGCTCTCGGCGGGCGAATGCGGATGGCCAGCCCAGCCGGAGGCGGCACGTCGCTGGACGTTTCGATCCCGTTCGACAACTCATGATTTCCGTTGGTGTCGTCGCTGCCGGAGCGACGCGCCTTCACACTGGCCTCGAGTTCGGCAAGCAGGTCCGACATCCTTGGTTCGTCCAGCACCGGGAAATCGGGATCGCGAATCTCGTCCGGCCGCAACAGCGTGTGGATCACCGTCACGTCGGGCTTGGCGAAGTCCTTGACCCGCAACGCCGCAAGCTGCATCTTGTTGCGCATGGCGCACTGCACGATGGCGATGCCCTCGGCGAAAGTACCTGACGCGCAGAGGCCACCTGACCTGTGCTGCGACACGTAGGCTGACCAGCCCCTTACGTACTTTGGTCGCCCACTCGCTCCGTACGCCTACTTCTTTGCAAACGGGTGACTTCATAGGCGATCCGATGCCCGTCTATATCGTGGAGTTCGCGCCGAAGGAGCTGTGGGGCGCGCGCCGAACCCGGCCGCGCGATCTTCTACGCCGACCTGTTCGAGGCATACCCGGAGGGAATCGCGTGAGCGGCCAGTTCGCCTTTCCCCGTGATCACGATGGGCGGTGACCCAACGTCTGACGGTGCACCGAGAGATGCTCAGGTACAAGGGAATTGAGAACTTGCGGGAAGCGTCGGCACTCGCGCCATAGATCATGAGTGAGCCGCAGCGGATCACCGGGACTCGAACTAAGGCCCGCCCGTCGCCAGCTCATCTCGGTTTCCTGTGGCTCGCGCATCCAGCCCACCCAGTCCCGCGGCAGATTGCAGCCCGCTCTAAGGGGCGCACACGTTAGAGCAACAGAGTCGGCCCGGCTGGTGTGTGACCGAGCATTGCGCAGAAGCGGACTCGTGTCGTTACGGCTGACACCCATGAATCCCCCCCGCTAGCTGGAATCGGTCCTACCCGTCAGCGGCAGGCACCCATTGGGGTTGGCGGTAACGACAATTGATATTCGACAGCGCGAGACTAGGAGACCAGCGCGCAACCACGGTAGGAGATGGCGATGACGTCAAATCGAGCGGTGACCTACCTGGGGCCCGGCAAGGTCGCGGTCCAGGAAATCCCTTACCCCAAGCTGGAGGTTCAGAGCGGGCCGGGTGTGCCCCCGGCGAACGTCGGCCGCCAATGCCAGCATGGTGTCATCCTGAAAGTTGTCAGCACCAACATCTGTGGCAGCGATCAGCACATGGTTCGCGGACGCACAACCGCCC
>JAOPVF010000547.1 GCA_025963195.1 Mycobacterium sp.
TCGCTGATGTCGCGCCCGCGCTCGTCGCGGGTGAGTCCGCGCTCCGGCGGCGACGGTTCGCGGGGGTGGGGAGGCTGCACCGCGGTCATGGGGTGATCGTGGTCTTCTCGTCGATCTCAGAGGTGGCGCCCATCAACGGACCCATCTGATCCTCGAGACCGTCGGCGTTCAGCTGTAGCACGAAAACCCCGTCCTGGCCGGGGATGACGACCGTCTTCTGGGCGATCATCCGCTTGGTGCCGTCCTTCACGTAGCTGCCGCCGATCTGACACGCGTCGAATCCGGACAGCGTGCTCTTGTTGCCGTCGCCGCCTTCGAAGCCGGGCAGGTTCTTCAGCTCGCCAGGCGCGTACTCGAGGCTCTTGGCCGGGTCGACGTCGCCGGTCAGCTTGGACATCAGCGCGACGATGGACGGCGGATCGGCGGCCATGGTCGGATCGGTGGAGACGATGGCCCCCCAGGCGTACGCGGGGGTCTTCGTCCCGGCATCCGCCCAGGTGGCGGGGATCGGCAGATCGACCGTCGGGGTTCCCGGATCGCCACGCTTGACCGGGGTCTCGGTAATCCCGCTCTCCTTGATGTAGTCGGCGATGGTCTCGTTCTTGCCCGCCTGTGCCTGCGTGGACGGCGCGGAGCTGCTCTTCGAACTGCTGCTGCTCGACGACGACGAACTCGACGCCGACTTGGAGTCAGACCCGCAACCCGCAAGGGCAAGGCCCACTGCAACAACGGCGATGGCGGTTGCACCGGCTTTCACGGGCGGGGGCATGGAGTCTCCTGTCGTCGGAAGCAGCATGAGCCTACGGTCAGCAAACCGAATGCGCACGTGAAATGCCGGTGTGTATCAAATGGATCGCATCAGTGATGCGCGGTCCCGCGATGCGTGTGCGCAGACAAGTACGGCGGGCACGTTGTCACGCAGCATCGCTTGTCGGCTCGTATAAACGACGGGATAGCTGACCTTCATGGCGTGATCGTGGTCTTCTCGTCGATCGCCGGGCGCGTAGTCGAGGATCTTGGCCGGGTCGACGTCGCCGGTCAGCTTGGACATCAGCGCAACGATGGATGGCGGATCGGCGGCCATGGTTGGATCGGTGCCTACGATGGCACCGAATGCATAATCAGGAGTCCTCGACCCAGCGCCCCCCCAACCCGCAGGAATTGGAAGGTCGAGGATGGGAGTCCCGGGATCCATTCTCTTGACTGGAGTTTCGGTGATTCCGTTCTCCTTTATGTAGTCGGCGATCGTCGTAAACGCGCCCGGCCTCGACGCGATGGTGGGACTGGAGGTGGGTGACGTTTTAGGCGTGAAGGGAATCGTGGTCGTCGGCGTGATCATGGTGGGCGAAGGGTCGGCCGCCGGTAGCTGCCGATCTCGGGGCCACGCAGCGACTGCGACCAACCCTGCAATCGCTACCGCTGCGATCGACACGCTGGCAACAGCTACTTCTCGAGTATGTAGGCGCCTGCCCTGTTCCGCGGCGAGGCCTTGCTTCTGCTTCGTGTCCGTTGCCGGTTAGCTTGCGGCGGTTGCACGTCTTGGGGACAGGAGCGCAACTTTTTCCCGCATTCGAACCCCGCCGTCCAAGGCACGAACGGATAGTAGCGCTAACTAGTGTCCCGCCGTCACAGCTCCAAGGATGCGGATCCTTAACCACTTCTCCGGGCCTGTTCTATCGAGGGGTCATCGCTCTCGCAGCGACGGCGCCGCTCATACTTCGCGAGTTTCAACGGATGAGCGCCGGTGGCCAGTCAGAAACCGATCTCGCGCGGGACGAAACGGTCGGTCACGTTGCCAGTCAGCGTGTCGTCGTACGGGTCGACGGCCTTGGTCGGTGCTCCTTCGTCGAGGTCGAGGCCCCCGAGCTGCACCCAGATGGTGCTTGGGCTGGTGGTGAGTTCGAAGAAGTACGTGCGGTTGGTCAGGTCGCACACCGAGCGGTACTCGGTGTTGTATACGCCGAAGTCGGCGTAAGGCGCGCCGAACGGCACCGAGACGTTGCGCATGATCGCCATCACGCCTGCCACTGCCTCGCGCTCGCTGACCGGCTTGGGCAGCAGTGCCGAGTAGTAGGCGGCCCGTTGGAACCGGTCGATTGGGTTGACGTTGCCTGGCAGGGTCATGGCGCTGCTGGGATTCGAGAAGTCTTGCGCAGCAAGCAACGTCAGTTGCTCGTCATAGGTCGGATCGTTGGTCATCAGGGTGAATTCCCGTCCGTGGTGGACGACGAGCTCGCCGTTGGCGAACTCCATGACCGCCGAGTCGCCGTCGGCGTCCTCAATGGCCAGGTGCAACGTCGCGTCGAACCCATGGGCGCCGACCATCACCAACTGGACCGGTTCCATCAGCGCGAGTGCCTCCGTGACGGTGGCCGCCTGGTCCAACAGGTATTGCGCCCACAGTGCTGTCTGGAGCCCTGGCAACTCCGGGTTGCGCGGCCCCACGTCGGTCGACTTCAGGTACAGGGCGTGCACGGCCAGTCCGCGCTCGTTGAGGCCGTCGACGGTGCCGATGCCGTACACCGTGGTCGCGAGACTTCCGTACGTGCTGGTCCAGCGAAGCGGGTTGTCCGGCACCACGACCTCGGTCAATAGCCGACCGCCGTCGCGCTGACGGCCCCGCGGGAAGGCCACGATGATCGGCTGCGTCGACTCCGGCCAGTCCATGCTCCGACCGGTCAGGACAGCGATGCCATTGGTATTCCACAGGACTCGGGTACACATTGGCGTGTCCTCTCGGGATGTCGGCGCACGTCAGCGTAGCTGTGGTATCAAGACGGCGTGCGCGTGTTCGCGGCCTGTGCGGCAGCGGCACTGTGTGCGGCCTGCGGCCCGACCGATGCGCCCCGCTCCACGTCCGGGTCGCCGGAGCCGTCGTCACGGTCGTCGGCGATCCATCTCGCCGAGGTCTCCAGGGTCCGCGGCGACCTGCCTGCCGGCTACGAGATCGCCGACCTCGCCGGGCGCGCCGCTCCGTTGGCGTTCTGGGGTTTCGGTCCGCAGTGGATCGCCGACCCTCCGCAGTGCGGCGTGCTGTCCGATCCTCCCGTCGACGGCGGCACGATCCGTGGCTGGTCGGGATCGGGGCCAGGCGGCATCGTGTACGTGGTGGCGGCGGCCTCACGCTTCGGGGGGCAGGAGCGAAGTGACCCGGGAAATGTCCCAGCCGTCGTCGATCCCGCGGTGATCGACGAGTGCGGCACGTCGACGTTGACCGCCGGACACACCAGCGGCACGGTGACGACGGTCGACGCGCCCGCCATCGACGCCGCGACGACGCTTGGCCTGCGCACCGAGACCATCACCGTCGTCGAGGGCGGCACCGAAACCCATTCCCGCGCAGACACGTTCATCGCTTACCTCGAGGGATACACCACCTACGTGACGGTGGTGACTGATCCCGGCTCGTCGGGTCCCGTGCTCGATGCCGACTTCGCCGCGGCGCTGCTGGTCAAAACGGTCGCGGCGCTGCGAGGCTGAGCGCATCCACTAACGGTAGATTGACGGCGATGCTCAGGACGCTGTTCGCGGTGGCATGCGCCGCTCTGGTGGCCGCCTGCTCAAGCGGTGAACCGACGGTCGTCGACGTCCCCGAGGACATCTCGAGGGTTCTCGACGTCAAGTCGACCTTCGGGCCGGAATTCAAGGTCACCACCGTCGCGCCGACCGGCATCGATCCGCGCATCCTTGCGCCGCAGACCCTCCCGCCTGGGGTGAAGTTCGAGCCGCCCGACTGCGCGAAGTTCGCGACGGGCCTGGCCCTTCCGGCTGGGCTGAAGGGCAACATGGCCGCCACCACGGCGGAAGGGGAGGGCAACCGGTTCATCGCGATCGCGGTCGAGACCTCTGAACCGGTGCCGTTGACCGACCCCGGGCAGGCCTGCCAGAAGGTCGGTTTCGCGGGCCCCGGCTCGCGTGGTGTCGTCGAGGTCGCCGAATCACCCGTCATCGACGACGTCCGCACGCTCGGCACCCACCGCGTCGTGCAGACCGTGGTCAACGGCAAGCCGGCCAGCGGCGAGCTCTACAACTACGTGGCCAGCTTCGGCAGCATTCTCGTGATCGTCACGGCCAATCCGCTGGTTGTGCCCAATCAGCCCGTCGCCCCGGTCAACACGCAACGGGCCCGCGACCTCCTGACCGCCGCGGTGAAGTCGGTGCGCGGCAGCTAGCGCACGTCGCGCGGCCGGTATTGGATGCTGATCCGCGGGCCGGTGGGCCTGGCGGTCTTCGGCACGGCGTGTTCCCAGGTGCGCTGGCAGGAGCCGCCCATCACCAACAGGTCGCCGTGGCCCTG
>JAOPVF010000554.1 GCA_025963195.1 Mycobacterium sp.
GCCGTGGTGACGGTCTCCGACGACGGCGGCTCGTCGGGCCGGCTGCGCAACGAGCTCGACGTGGTCCCACCGGGCGATCTGCGAATGGCGTTGGCGGCGTTGGCCTCTGACAGTCCGCACGGTCAGATGTGGGGGACCATCATCCAGCACCGGTTCGGTGGCAGCGGGGCACTTGCCGGCCACCCGATCGGCAACCTGTTGCTCGCCGGACTCAACGAGGTACTCGCCGATCCCGTCGCAGCGCTCGACGAGTTGGGCCGGATCCTTGACCTCAAGGGCCGGGTGCTGCCGATGTGTCCGATCGCGCTTCAGATCGAGGCCGACGTCGGTGGTCTGGAATCCGATCCGCGCATGAGCCGCGTCATCCGCGGCCAGGTCGCCCTCGCCACCACGGTGGGCAAGGTGAGGCGGGTGCGGCTGCTGCCGAGCAACCCGCCTGCCACGCGGCAGGCCATCGACGCGATCATGGCGGCCGATCTAGTGGTGCTCGGACCAGGGTCGTGGTTCACCAGTGTGATACCTCACGTCCTGGTTCCCCAGCTGGCGGAGGCGCTGAAGGCGACGCAGGCCCGTCGCGCACTCGTGTTGAATCTGGTCGGCGAGCCGGGCGAGACCGCCGGGTTCTCCGCCGAACGCCACATCCACGTCTTGGCCCAGCACGCACCTGGATTCACCGTGCACAACATCGTCGTCGATGCGGCCGGAGCGCCTGGCGAGCGCGAACGTGAACAGCTCAGGCGCACTGCAGCGATCCTGAACGCCGAAGTCGAGTTTGCTGACGTGTCTCGACCTGGTACACCATTACATGACCCGGCGAGATTGGCGGCTGCCCTGGAGCGCGTACGACTACGTGGCAGCGCACCCGTGCCGCCGACGGTTCCCACCGCCGCCGTGAGGTCGGTCGACGAGAGGTGACGTTTTCGTGGCGATGACAGCCGAGGTCAAGGACGAGCTGAGTCGGTTGGTGATCAACTCGGTGAGCGCTCGCCGTGCTGAGGTGGCGTCCTTGCTCCGCTTCGCGGGTGGCCTGCACATCGTGGCAGGCCGCGTCGTGGTCGAGGCGGAGGTCGATCTCGGCATCATCGCGCGGCGGCTGCGCAAGGACATCCACGACCTCTACGGCTACAACGCCGTCGTGCACGTGTTGTCGGCAAGCGGCATCCGCAAGAGCACCAGGTACCTGGTGCGGGTCGCACAGGACGGCGAGTCGCTGGCGCGGCAGACCGGGCTGCTGGATCTGCGCGGTCGCCCGGTGCGCGGATTGCCGGCACAGGTGGTCGGCGGCAGCGTCGGCGATGCCGAAGCAGCTTGGCGGGGAGCGTTTTTGGCGCACGGCTCGTTGACCGAGCCTGGCCGTTCGTCGGCTCTGGAGGTCAGTTGCCCCGGCCCGGAAGCGGCGCTCGCGCTCGTCGGCGCCGCCAGACGATTGGGCGTCAGCGCCAAGGCCCGCGAGGTGCGGGGGAGCGACCGTGTGGTGGTGCGCGATGGTGAGGCCATCGGCGCGTTGCTGACCAGGATGGGCGCGCAGGACACCCGGTTGACGTGGGAAGAGCGGCGGATGCGTCGCGAGGTGCGAGCCACCGCCAACCGGCTGGCCAACTTTGACGACGCGAACCTGCGCCGTTCGGCGAGGGCGGCCGTGGCCGCTGCGGCCAGGGTCGAGCGTGCGCTGTTCATTCTCGGCGACACCGTGCCCGATCATCTCTCCGCGGCGGGCAGGCTGCGCGTCGAGCACCGGCAGGCATCCCTGGAGGAACTGGGTCGGCTCGCGGAACCGCCGATGACGAAAGACGCCGTGGCAGGCCGGATTCGGCGATTGTTGTCGATGGCCGACCGGAAGGCCAAGCAGGACGGCATCCCCGACACCGAGTCGGCCGTCACTCCGGACCTGCTCGAGGACGCCTAGTTCGCGAATCAGGCGGCGACGGTGCTCTGAGCAGGTAGCGGATTGGCTGCCGGGTTGCTCGCCAGCGCGTCGAGCACCGTCGACCACACCTGAGGGCTCAAGAAGATGTTCGCGTGGCCGAGGACCAGTCCTGGGTAGAGGTCTTGAAGCACGATGTTCGTGACATTCGGACCGTTGAGGGCCTGCTGCGTGTACGGGGTGACGACCCAGTCGTTGACGGACGAGATCGTGGTGTACAGCACGCCCGGTCTGGTATCGCCGTCGCCGTAGACCTCCTGCTGGAAGGGTGAACCCAGCGCCTGTTGGTAGAGGGCAGGCCCGATCGCGTTGGCGATGCCGACGAACAACTGCCCAAGGATCGGCAGCGCCTGCAGCGCGCCAAGGCCGTCGATGTCGGTGCCGTGGTTACTAGGAGCGATCCCGATGAGTTGCGACACCTTGTCCGCGCCACCCATGTTGTTGATGTAGTCGACGGCCAAGATTCCGCCGCCCTGAGAGTGACCGACCAGGATGACCTTCGGGGCTCCCGTTTCGTCAAGCACTCTTTGGACCTCGGCGGCGAGCTCCGCGCTGGACTGCCTGATATCGCCGAGCGCCTGGATCGGGGAGTTCGGGTTCCC
>JAOPVF010000063.1 GCA_025963195.1 Mycobacterium sp.
ATCCGGTGTACCCGGACCGCGCTAGTGACATGGGCTTCGTCCCCGACCTGCCGGCGTTCCTGAAGACGTGCCGCGCCCTGATGGCTCCGATCAGAACCGGCGGCGGTGTGCGGGTGAAGCTGCTCGACGCGGCCAGCCAGGGACTGCCGGTCGTTGGCACCGACGCCGCCGTCGGGTCGCTGAAGGAGGTCTTCGGGATGTCGACGTTCGACGATGACGACGACTTCGTCGCCGAATGCAGGCGCATGCTGCTCGACCGTGACGCGGCGGTCGCGGAGGGCAACCGGCTCTACGAGGTGAACCGGCAGCACTGGGCCGACAAGCGTCCGCAGAAATCCGTCGAGGCGCTGGTGCGGGCCGGGCTCAGGCCATAGTGACCTGAAAGCCGACCCACGGCAGCCAGGTGATGTAGCCGTGTTCGAACGTGACCTTCGTCGACCAGCCCTCGCGCACCTCGTCGGTCAACGCCAATCCGAGCTGCGGAACCCAGGCCCCGACGAAGCCGCCGCCCACCGCGTGAGCGCCGGTCGCGGGCGACCACCAGATCCGCATGCCGGACGGCACGTCGAAGTCCTGGTACCCGTTCTGGAACGCCGTCTTCGGGACGCCACCGAACTGACGGGCCTTGTCCGCCACCGCAGTTGGCGACGCGATGATGCCGGTCGGCGTCTCGAACAGCGTGCTGACGGTGCGCGCCTGCGCCCATACGGTCGGGGTGGCGCGGTACACCGGGGTGAGCACCTCACCGTGCGACGGGTCGGTGATTGCGCTGAAGCGTTGAAACTCGGGAGATTTCGGAACGCCGGCGGTGATGGCATCCTTCATGGCCACCTGCGCTGGCTTGGCCGTCCAGTCCGTTCGGTATACACCGAAGACGTTCTCGGGGTCGGTGCTGCCGGTCTGCCGGTCCCGGGTGGTGTGAATCATGATCGGCCCGGTGTACGGCATCTCCTGCCACTTCACGAGCAGGTCGTCCGCGATGTAGGCAGCCTGACCCGCCTCGTCGAGGGCGGTCATCGGCTCGCCGTACTCAGTCGCCCAGATCTTCTTGCCTGCATCACCATTGGCGATCATGATCCGTCGCAGTGCGACCGTCTGGTCCAGAGGCGAGTTGGCGACCGCCATCCCGTCGGAGAACTTCAACGTGTAGTGGTACGGGTGAAAGGAGAGGGCGTCCATGAAGTTCTTGGCGCCCGCGTCGTACATCTGCTGGACGAAGCTGACGGGGTTGATCAGCCATGTGCCCCAGTCGGTTACCGAACCGACCACGCCACCGACGACCGTGGCGTTGGGGTCGGCGCCCTTGATCTTGGGATAGGCCGCTTTGAGCAACTCGGTGTATCCCGCGGGGTCGGGTTGTGGGGCGAAGAACTGGGCTCCGTTGGGTTCGTTCCAGACCTCGTAGGCCGAGACCTTCCCTCGATACCTGGCGGCCACCTTTTCGCAGAAGCCCGCGTACTGCGCCGGTGACGCCGGGCGACCCGAGATCGCGGGCACTCCCGGTGCCACCGCCCATGCGGGCGAGGAATTGATGATGCCGATGACGGCCATGTTCCTGGCGACGGCGGCGTTCACCGTGCGGTCGATGTTGGTCCAGTCGAACTGGCCCTTGGCCGGCTCGGCACCCGCCCACGGCATCATCAGACGAACGTTCTTGACTCCTGTCGCCAGCATCTTGTCGAACGTCTTGTTCACGTCGGCGTCGGTCATGAAGTACGAATCGGGGTCGTGGAACCCGATGGTGGTGGGGAGCGCGGCCATGCGTGCGGCCTCCGCGACCTGGACTTCGCGCGGGCGAAGCGAGGGGAGGGCGAACCACACGACGGCCGTCGTCAGCACGCCGACCGTCATGCCCGCGACGAGTCTCTGGATGATCCGGCGGCGTGGTGTACGTCTGGCTCTCCGCACCGGTCACCTCCGACTTTCCGGCAGAAACTGGCCTCGACGAAAATTGACGACACCAACGAATTGAGGTGAGTATGCCGCGTCTCACAGGCATTTCCCGGCGAGCTCCCAGGTGTGTCGCGATCTTGATGAACCCCGGCCTTACCGGGCTCATCAACGTCGCCCCTAGAAGACGTCGCCCCTGGAAATGGGCCACCGCGCGATCACGTCACGAAGTAGTCACAATTTCCCGAACAGAACCAATCCTTGATGGGAAACTCACAGCAAAGGCACGACCAACGACTGTCGTAATCGTCTGGTGGATGCATTCTGCGACACCGGTAAGCGCGCGACCAGTGAAGATTGGCAACACGCCCGAGACGATTACGAAAACGTTCAGCACTCCCTCAGAGTCGGCGAAATCGGGGTTGGCTCGCGGCGGCCCCCGATGGGGGCAAGCGCGGTTTCTCCAGCAAACGAACTGAGGAGGGCGACTTCGACCAAGGAGTATTTGCCGAGCAGCAGGTAGGGCCGTGCATCGGCCGAACCGTGCCCACCATTGCGGATGTCGCACCCCGGTGGGCTGGCCGCCGGGCAGTGCCCGGGGCCGCCGACGACCAACGACCTCGTCACACCGTCCAGCGCGGCAAGCGATGCGAGGAAGGATCGCACGACTACAATGGCGGTGCCAGCTACCAGTTCTGATTGCGACCTCAGCGCCCGACACACGGAATCAACTCCCGGTGATGTGTTCGCTGAATGCAACGGCACGCGTTGAGCTGGCGATGTGCTTTGCCGTGCTTCGGCGGCTATGGTGAGTATGTTGCGGCAAACTACGAGCGAATGGAGATCCCGTTGGCGATCGGGGATTACCTGCGGACATTTCGACGGTTCTGGTGGCTCGTCGTAGTCGCCACACTCGTGGGAGCAGGCATCGGATATGCCACTATCTTCATGACCACTCCGCAATACCAATCGACGGCCCGGCTCTTCGTCACGACGCAGAGCGGTACGTCTGTCGGTGATGCCTACCAGAACAACCTGTTCTCGCAGGAGAGAGTCGTCTCGTACGCGGGACTGGCCACCAGCGAACAGGTGTCGGCACGCGCCGTCGACCAGCTCAAGATCCCGATCACCGCCGACCAGTTGCGGTCCAAGATCACGGCGACGCCCGTGCCGAAGACCGTTTTGCTCGACGTGACGGCAAGCGACCCCGACCCGGCGACCGCACAGACCTACGCGAATGCCGTGGCCGATCAACTCGTCCAATTGGTCAGCGAACTAGAGACGTCGCGTCGTGGTGGCACGCCTGCGGCGGGCGCCATCCTGCTCGATGACGCCAACTACCCCACCTCGGTCGGCGGACTGTCTTTACTGACGCGGGTCGCCCTCGGCGCCGTCGGCGGATTGGTCGTGGGCCTGTTGCTGGCAGTGCTGATCGGATTCCTTGACTCCCGCGTTCGCGCGCGTGACTCGGTCGAAGCGGTTACTCGCTCGCACGCTCTCGGTGCCTTGGTCGCCGATCCGCACAGGCCCGACGTTCCGGTCGCCAATTTGGCGGGCGGTGGACTCGCCGCCGAGCGCCTGCGTGAACTCCGGACCAACCTGCAGTTCGCGCGCACCAGCGCGGGGCAGCGGCCGACCGTCATCGCCGTGACCAGCCCGACGCGCGGCGACGGACGGACCACGACGGCCATCGACCTCGCGGCGACCTTCGCCGAGGCGGGCCGCTCGGTGGTGCTCGTCGAGGGTGACTTCGTGAATCCCGTCCTGGCGGAACGCTTGGCTCTGACCGACCCCGAGCGCGCGCGTGCGGCGCAGCGCGGCTTGGGTACCACCCTCGCGGGCGATCACGAAGCCTCCGTTGCCATCATCCAATCGCCGGGAGGGGCGCCGTTCGCGCTGCTGCCCGCGGGGCCGTCGGCGTCGACGCGCCGCCGACTGTGGGGTGACGAAGGGGCGGGCCGCACGATCGAGGCGCTGCGCGCCGCCTACGACTACGTGATCATCGACACTCCGCCACTGACCGAAGCGTCCGATGGCGCAGTGGCCGCCGCGCTCGGCGACGGCGCGATCGTGCTCGCCAGGATCGGCCACACCACCACGAAGGGCCTACGCGCTGCCATCCAGGTACTCGAGGCAGCCAGCGCGGAATTCATCGGAACCGTCGTGACGTGTGAACCTGGACACAAGCGCGAATTGTCGAAGCAGCCGGTCGAGGCTCCACCGGCCGTCGTCGCGCCACGTGAGAAGGACGCATCGACGCCCGCCGCTCCTGCGCCCGCCGCGCCCGCCGCTCCCGCCGCCGCCGCGCCCGCATCCGCAGCCGTGGCCGCCCCTGCGGAAGATGCAACCGCAAAGACCGGCGTCATCGGGGCTGAGGCGACGGCCGAGGCGATCAATCAGGCAGGGGCCCATCGATTTTCGGGCGTGAAGCGCGACGGTAGGTGACCTCGTGGCGGTCTGGCGTTTCGTATCCTGCGCGGTGCTGACCGCAACGCTGGTAGCGGGCTGCTCCTCGGCCACGCCTGCAGCCACGCCACCGGCCAGCCATCCACCGGTAGTGAAGGCCTTCGAACCAATCTTCGCCGGTGCATCCGACTGGGCGCCACCGAACTTCACCGACGACGGCCCCGGCTCGTTGGTGTCGCTCGACATCATGCACGGCAACGAGGAACTCGAGGACTCCAACGCGACGTATGCGCGGATCGTCTACCGCTCCACCTCGGGTGTCGACGACAGCCCGACGGAGGTCTCCGGCATCGTCGCGGTGCCGCCGGGCCAGCCCCCCAAGGGCGGTTGGCCGGTCATCTCGTTTGGCCATGGCACGACGGGTGTGCTGAACAAGTGCTCACCGAGCCGGTTCCCCACACTCCCCGGCAACGGACTGATGATGCAAGCAATGGTCCTCAACGGCTTTGCCGTGGCCATGACGGACTATCAAGGGCTCGGCGTGCCCGGCTACTACCACCCGTTCCTGGACTCTAAGACCTTCGGCAACAACATGATCGACGCCGTGCGCGCCGCCCACCGGGTCGGAGCCGACCTGAGCAACCAATGGGTGGCCTACGGCCACTCGCTCGGTGGCTTGGCGGCGTGGGCCGCGGCGGACCGAGCGAGTGAGTACGGCCAGGGGCTCGAGTTGATGGGGACGTTGGCCATGGCGCCCTCGGCCGACATGTCGGGGCTTGCCGACAAGGCCTGGGACGGCACACTGACCGCCGATCAGCGGGTGGCGATGATCTTCGCTCTTCAGTCGTTGTCGTGGTTCCATCCTGACCTGGACCTGGACCGCTACCGGCGCGGGTACACGGCCGAGCACTGGGACGAGTTGCTGGACTGCCTGCCGCCCAACATGGACGACATCCTCAAGGTGCGATCCAAGATGGTGAACTCGGACCTGAAGCCGGCAACACTGGCCGACCGGGACCGGCTACGCGACATGCTCGCCCAAATGGCAACGCCACAGGGCAAACTCAGCTCACCGCTGCTGGTGGTCTACGGCACTCAGGACACCCTGGTGGACCTGCCATGGTTCGAAAGGGCGATATCGCGGGCATGTGCGCGCGGGGACCAGGTCCAACTCGAGAAGAGCATCGGTCAGGGGCACAGCGATCTCGACAGTACGTACGGATTGTCGTGGCTGCGTGACCGTCTCACGGGACAGAAGATTCCAAATTCCTGCCCTGGGCAGCCGTGAGGGCTCCGGTAGACGTCCCGCGCGTCCGCGACTACCTGCGCATGGTCGCTCACGGCTGGATGGTGATCCTCGTCGCGACCTTGCTGTCGGCTGCCGCGGTAGTGGCCAGCGACCGCTATCTGCAGGATCCCGTCTACGCGGCCTCAACCCAGTTGTTCGCAGTCGTACCTGGCGATGCCCAAACGCATTCGGCATACGAGGGCAACCGGGGCAGCACGGTGAGAATTCAAACATATTCGCAATTGGCTGTTTCCACGATCGTGACCCAGCGGGCCATCGATGAACTCGGACTCCCAGACACTCCCGCAGAATTGGCGAAACGCATTTCGGTGCGGTCGGTGCCGGACACGCTTTCCCGGTTCTCGTATCCACTGTCAGTCCTGATAAGCGTCCAGGTGACCGGAAATGATCCCAACCGCACCGTCGAGGTCGCCAACGCCGTGGCGCGGAACCTCGTCGCAGCGAGCCAGGAACTGGAGTGGAGTGGTTCCGAGTCTGGTCCGGCGCTGGTGCTGATCGACGATGCCAAGTCGGCGACGAACGCGGGTCGCAGTTGGCTGTCCAATGCGGCCATCGGCGCAGCCATCGGCCTCATCTTCAGCTGTCTCGCGGTGATCGCGATCGGCGTGAGACGCGACAAAGTCCTCACCCGTGAACAACTCGGCTACGTGGCCAAGCGGTCGGCAGGTGGCGAATGGAAGGAAGAGTCGTGACGGCGAGGATGAGCGCTGCCGCCGTGCTGGCGGCCATCGCGCTGTGTGCCCCGCTGCTCAGTGGTTGCCAACGGCTCGCGAGCCCGCAGGCACCGCCGCCGCCGAGCAGCACGTCGCACATGCAGGGGGTGGCGGTCAAGGGCGACTTCTCCGGTTCCGGCGGTGGAACCCTGAAATCGGCATTCACGATGGCGACCGTCGATCGGCGGATCCTCAAGGTGACGTCGTTGGCCGCTCGGGTCGAGTACCTGTCGAAGTCCGGCATCGACGGAAGCGAACAGCTCGTCTCGGGTTCGGTCTTCGTCCCCAACGGCCCTCCGCCGCCAGGGGGTTGGCCGATCATTGCGATGGGTCATGGCACCGTCGGGGTGCAGCACGACTGTGCGCCGTCGCTGCTTCCCGGTCTGCTTGGCTCGGCCGATGCCGTTGCCACTCTGGTGAACAATGGGTTCCTGGTCACCCTGCCCGACTATCAAGGTCTTGGCATGGATCAGACCTATCATCCGTACCTGGATTCCACGACCGTGGGCTACAACATGATCGACTCCGTTCGTGCGGCGCGAAAGCTCGTCCCTGCCGCGTCGGACCGTTGGTTGGCGTTCGGGTCGTCGCAGGGCGGCCAGGCCGCCTGGGCTGCAAACGAATTGGCGGGCGCCTACGGAACTGGCCTTGAGCTCCTCGGGTCCGCAATCGTCGCGCCCGCTGCGGACATTGCCGGCCTGGCCGACTCCGCTGCGTCCGGCACCCTCACGCTGGAACAGATGTCTGCCCTGCAGTGGGTGCTCTATTCCCTCAAGAACGAGCATCCCGATTTGGATCTCGACCAGTATCGGCGCGGAATCGTCGCCGAGAAGTGGGACGTTCTGTCCGCCTGCGCGGGTCCTCTCGTTTCACAGCGCGCGGACGTCACCGCGCGCGTCACCTCCGACGATCTGCGGCCGGCGACACCCGAAGCCGTCGACCGACTGCGCGAGTACCTGGCACAAATGAGTCTGCCGAAGATCGGAGCCGACGCGCCGATGCTGATTCTCTACGGTGCTCTCGACCAGGTGGTCGCACCGCAGTGGACGGACGCCGCCATACGCCGGGCGTGCGCGCTTGGTGACGTGATCGAGGCGTACGTGGCGCCAGGAAAGGGTCACGACGACATCGACGGCACGGTCGCGCTCGGCTGGATCAAGCAACGGTTCGCCGGCGGCGAAGTCCACAACTCCTGCGACGTCGCCGAAGGGCCCTCCCTTCAGTTGAGCCCCAAACCCTGGTACGAGGAATGACGACAGAATTCAAAGGGCCCGGTGACGGGTGAACCGTCGCAAAACCATCCTGATCGCCGCATCGGTCGTGCTCGTCGTCGTTGCGGTGTCCGTGATCACGCTGACCGTAGGCCGCTCCAGTTCGCATCCCGATGCCGGCTCGCCCGAGCCGATCGCTGGTGCCGATCTCTCGGGAAGCGGTCCCGGGACACTCGTCAGCGCTTCCAAGATGCCCGAATTCGAGCGCACGACGTACGCCATGTCAATGCGCTCGGCGCGGGTGGTCTACCGGTCGACATCGGGCGATGACGGATCGCCAACCGAGGTGTCCGGCACCGTGTTCACGCCGTTGGAACAACCGCCGCCCGGCGGATGGCCGGTGGTTTCCGTCGGCCATGGCACGCTCGGCTGGCAGGAAGACTGCGGCCCTTCGCTTTCGGTTTCGCTACTCGGCGAGATCAATACGGTCGACGGCCTCATCAAGCGCGGGTACGCCGTTGCGTTGACCGACTATCAAGGCCTTGGGGCGCCGGGCATACACCCATACAGTGACGCAAAGACCGCTGGATTCAACGTGATCGACGCGGTCCGGGCGTTGCGACACACCTTCGGCGACGTGTCGACCCGCTGGCTGGCGCTGGGTGGATCCCAGGGTGGGGGGGCCGCGTGGGCGGCCAACGAACAGGCCGCGACCTACGCGCCGGAGCTCGACATGCTCGGCGGCATCGGACTGTCGCCCGCCGCTGACGTCACCGGCCTGGTGAACAAGGCCGTGGCAGGCACGCTCACCGTGGATCAGGGCCCCGTCCTGCAGGGAATCCTGTTCTCCCTCGCGCGTCTGCATCCGGACCTGAACCTGGACGACTACCGGCACGGTGCGGCGACCAAGTACTGGGACGTGCTGTCCTCGTGCGCTGGACCCGACGTCCACGAACGCGGTGTCGTCATCACCAAACTCGGCCCCAATGACTTCGCACCGAGCACGCCGCAGGCAGCCGATCGACTCAGAGATCTCCTCTCCCGATGGGCGTTGCCTCAGCGCAAGCTCTCAGCGCCGATGTACGTTGAGTTCGGCGCCAAGGACACCTACATCGACCCGGCCTGGACCCTTGCGGCGATCAAGCGTGCCTGCGCCCTAGGTGGCAGCGTCACCTGGCGTGAGGACCCCAAAGCTGGTCACGGAGACGTTGATTGGGCCGGTGGGCTCGCATGGCTCGCGGATCGATTCCAGGGGAAGCCGGTGGTCGATGATTGCGCGTAGAAACCCCGACGGTGACAGTCCGGTGTGGCGGCGGCTGCTCATCGAAGCCAAGTGCGTGGTCAAACGTCGGATCGCCAAGCCAGGCATCCCGGTGGATGCGCCGGAGTTGCCCTATCTGGTAGTGCCGATCCTTGGGCAGTCCAATGCATTTGGCATGGGACTGCCGCTCGACCCGACCGGCCTCGACCGCCCGCATCCATCGGTGCACCAATGGGCCATGTGCGGACCATCAAAAGGAACCGTGGTCTTGGGCGTTGACCCGCTGTACCACGAAATCCCTTGTGAGAGAGTTGGATTCGGTGTCACGTTCGCCAAACGACTGGCCGACGACACAAGTAGGACGGTATTGCTCATCCCCTGTGCACGCGGCGACACGTCCTTTACTCCGAAGAACGGTTACACGTGGGACGGGAACGATCGCTCGACGAGGGTCAACCTGTACCGGCAAGCGGTCAATGCGATCGATGCCGCGCTCGATCGTTATCCGGGAAGCGAGGTGGCCACGGTCCTATGGCACCAGGGCGAGACCGACGTGCCCCTGATGTCACCCGCCGTCTATCAGGAGAAGCTGGATACCTTGATCGACGCGTTGCGCGGACGCTATGGGCCCGATACGCCAGTAGTTCTCGGCCAGATGGTGCCCGAGGAGATGGAGCTGAGCGGCAAGCCCTACGCAGGAATCAACGCGGTGCACGAGGACACTCCGAACCGGCGCAGCCTCACCGCATTCGTCCAAGGACCCCGGTCGTCGTTCAACAGCGACGCCGATCGGCATTACAGCGCCGCAGGCCTGCGAGAGCTTGGTGCGCGGATGTGGTTGGCGTACCGCGCGATGTGTCCCGACGCGCTCAGGCGATTCCGGGTCGGCGCTGAACGGGATGGCTAGATTGAAGCGTGCTTGTACGTTGCTCGTGTGCGTGGTTTTGGCGATCGCGTTCGCGACCGGCTGTAATCAGCGGGCGCCCGCCGAGGCGACTGAACCGAGTCCTGCGCCGGGCATGCCGCTGCCCGGCGCGTTCGGAGGTCAGGATCCCGGCTCGCTGATCTCTGCGGCCACGATGCCGACGCTCGATCGTCGGCTCGCGGGGGCATCGTCGGTCGCGGCTCGGATCACCTATCTCTCGACAGCGGGTACCGACGGCAGCAGGCAAGAGGTGTCGGGCACGATCTTCGCCCCGGTGGGCAATCCCCCCGACGGCGGCTGGCCCGTCATCGCCTACGGGCACGCCGCCATCGGCATTCGGCCGGAGTGCGCGCCATCGCTCGATCCGATGCTCCTGGGTCTCTCGAACACCGTGATGGGGTTGGTCAAGGCTGGTTTCGTCGTGACCGTGTCCGACTACCAAGGCCTTGGCCTCGACAAGGCGAATCATCCGTTCCTCGATGCCACGACCGAGGGTTACAACCTGATCGACTCGGTTCGGGCCGCTCGCAAGCTGATTCCCAAGGTCTCCGATCGCTGGTTGGCATTCGGTGGCTCGCAAGGTGGTCAGGCAGCGTGGGCCGCCAACGAGGTGGCCGCCCAGTACGCTCCGGAGCTGCACATCATCGGCTCGGCGAGCTACTCCGCACCGCTGGCCATCGATGGTTTGGCGGATGCGGCAGTCGACGGGACTCTGACAGCGGACCAACGACTGACGCTGCTGCAGATCTTGGCTTCACTCGCGGCGGAGTCGCCCGCCTTCAAGCTCGACGACTACCGAAGTGGGTTCGCCAAGGAGAACTGGGACGCCCTCCTGAAGTGCAAGGGCGCTGCGGCCGCAAACCGTGATGTGCTGGCCGAGCAGCTGTCGAATGACGACTTGAAGCCGGCGAGTCCCCAGGCTGCCGATGCCCTGAGGGCTCGCCTTCAGGCGATGTCTCTTCCGCGCGTCCCAGCGACCGCTCCGATCTTGGTCATCTACGGCGGCCAGGATCAGTTGATCCCGCCGACGTGGACCGACCGGGCGCTGGACGCCGCGTGCCGCATGGGCGATGTCATTCAAATCGAGCTGCAACCGGACAAGGGTCATGACGACGTCGCGGGCGATCCTGCGTTCCCGTGGATCAACAGTCAGTTCGCTGGTGATCCGCCCCGCAACGACTGCCCGGAATTCCTCGGTCCGTCAGAACCGGCTGCGACAGCCGAGGCAGACGCCACCGAGCCATAGGCCACCGAGGGAGAAGAGTGACGGCGAGCCCTGAGCCTATGCCATCGCCGCCATCGCAAACCCTTGGAGATTACGCGATTTCGATTCGCCGGTAAGATCTCACCAATGCGTACGACGCTGCGAAGGGTCGCGTTGACGCTCACCACGGTAGTTGGCGTACTCGTGGTCGGGGGATCGCTGCCGGCTTCGTGGACCTTGGCCAACAATCTGATCGCGTCCGCCGCGCGCTCCGGTGGTGAGCCCGTTCCGATCCAGGCCGCGAATCTCACCGGCAGCGGACCCGGGTCTCTCGTCAGTGCGATGACGATGCCCGGCTTGGTCGCCAGCGGTGACGGGCGTCATTTGCAGGCGGCACGGGTGGTGTACCGCTCCACGTCCGGCGACGATGGCGCACCCACCGTCGTATCCGGCGCCGTCATGGTTCCCGTCGGGCCGCCGCCTGCCGGAGGGTGGTCGATCGTCGCGTTCGGGCATGGCACCACGGGCATCGACGAGCCGTGCGCCCCATCCAACTCCGATTCGTTGATGGGGATGTCCGGCCTAGTGGCGGCGATCGTCAGCAAGGGTTTCGCCGTCGTGATGCCGGACTACGAGGGGCTCGGCGCCCCTGGCGTGCACCCCTACACCGATGCACGCACGGCAGGGCTCAACATGATTGATGCCGTTCGCGCCCTTCGTCTTACGTTCAAGAACGTATCCAATCGGTGGGTCGCCCTCGGGCACTCGCAAGGTGGTGGCGCGGCGTGGGCGGCTGACGAACGGGCGCGCACCTACGCACCCGAACTCGACCTCGTCGGCGCGGTGGCGCTGGCGCCAGCGGCGGACGTCTCCAAATTCGTCGACAAGGCCAAGGCGGGCACGCTGACACAAGATCAGATGCTGGCGTTCCCCTTGATCATCGAATCGCTGGCACGACGGTTCCCCGAGCTGAGCCGAGACGACTACCGAAACGGATGGGCGACGCGGTCCTGGGGTGCGCTCACCGCGTGCTCTGGCCCCCTGGTGAACCAAAGGCCTGCCGCGGCCGCCGGTCTTGCGCCCGCCCAGCTCGTCCCGAGTTCAGCGCTTGCGGAGACCCGGATGCGTCAACGACTTCAAAAATGGGCGCTGCCCCAGGAGCCACTGTCCGCCCCGATGTTCGTGGTGTACGGAAGCAACGACACCCTCATCGACGCACAGTGGACCACCGACGCCATCGCACGGGCGTGCGCCCTCGGTGACACCATCACGTGGCAGCTCCAGCCGGGCAAGGGGCACGGCGACATCGATTTCAGTGCGGCGCTGTCGTGGATCGTCGAGCGATTCGCAGGCAAGCCTGCGACCAATGACTGCCCGCCCAAATAGGCGCCGCAGTAGGCATCTCAACGGCCATCGAGTGGTGAACATCACCTGCGTTCAGCCCCGCTCGTCCGCCTGCAATGTTTCTGTGAGCGAGGGCGTTCTCTCGTCTTTCCGGCCGTTCCTCGACGCTACCGTTCCTGGTCGCCGGAATTGGACCTCGTATGCACCTTCCGATTTTGCCGCCTCGCGAAAGCCGCCGGGCGGGGGGAATGATCGTGACCTGCGTATTTCCTGAATGTGTGGCGTCGGCTGGCAAACAGTGTCATAGTGTTACCGAACACGGGGGCAAACCAAATCGCGCAAGCTGCCAGCAAACAGGAGGTGTGGCGATCAGTGTCG
>JAOPVF010000067.1 GCA_025963195.1 Mycobacterium sp.
GCGGGCACCGTCGTCAACATCGACGCAGGCGGCACCAAGTCGAGCTTCACCGTTCCCGAGCAGCTGGTAGCCACCATCGACGACGCGACACACCAGATGACCGTCTCGCGTAACGGCAAGGTGGAGAAGACCATCCCGGTGTCGATGGGTATGTCGGGCGGCGGACACGCGACTCCCAATGGCACGTATTACGTGCTCGAGAAGTTCCCGACGATCGTCATGGACTCCTCGACGTACGGCGTGCCCGTCGACTCGCCAAACGGCTACAAACTGAACGTGCAGCTCGCCGTGCGCATCGACAACAGCGGGAACTTCGTGCACAGCGCGCCGTGGTCGGTGGCCGATCAGGGCAAGCGGAACGTGAGCCACGGCTGCATCAACATCAGCCCGGACAACGCAAAGTGGTTCTACGACAACTTCGGCAGCGGCGACGCGGTCGTCGTCAAGAACTCCAAGGGTCTCTACAACCAGCCCGACGGCGCGTCCGATTGGCAGATGTTCTAAGAACCTCTGCGCTACAACCAGTCTCGTCGTTTGAAGCTGACGTAGAGCACGGTAACCAGTAGCACGATGAGCGCTGTGCTGGTGATGAAGCCCGCAACGGTCTGGATGCCCGGGTACAGAACGTTCTGACCGTAGAAGCCGGTGATCGCGGTGGGCACCGCAATGATGGCGGCCCACCCGGTCAGCTTCTTCATCACGGTGTTCAGCCGCGCGTCCTGCAGGCTCAGATTCGTCTCGAACACCGTGGACACCATGTCGCGCAACGACTCCGTCCACTCCGAGGCCCGCAGCACGTGGTCGTAGAGGTCGGCGTACAGCGGATCGAGTTCCGGCGCCGTCTTCGCGTCGAGCCTGCGGTGCTGGATCGCGCTGACCACCTCCCGCATCGGGAGTACCACTCGGCGCAACTCGACGAGATCCTTGCGCAGCCGAAACGTCCGCCGTTGCAAGCCCGACTTGGGGCTGGCGTCGGCGAACAGGTCGTCCTCGATCGACTCAACGGCGTCGTCGAGGCACTGCACCGCCTCGAAGTGCCCGTCGACCACGACGTCGAGCAGTCCATGGACGAGCGCCCCGACCCCGTACTCCTGCCCGCCGAGCTCGTCGAAGCGCTGGGAGATGGCGTCGACGTCATCACCGGGGGCGAGCGAAGCGACGGGGGAAGCCCCGGGGGAGAGAGAAGAAGCCCCGGGGGGCGCCAGCCGCACGGTGATCAGACCCTGCGGCAGAACGAATCCCGAGATGCGGTGCAGCGACAGCGCCGACTCGGTGTCATCCGCCGAGTTGGTCGGCGCGACGGCGTACACCGTGAAGAACGTGTGGGTCTTGTAGACCGTGGCCTTGGTCCGTTCGGCGTCGCCGACCGCATCCTCTACCGCCCAATCGTTCAGGCCGATTTCCTGGGCAAGCTCTTTGAGCGCGGCGTGGTCCGGGTCGTAGATGTCGGCCCAAACCAATGTGTCCTTCTCGACGAGATAGTCGGAGATGGATGCGAACTCGAAGTCGTCCTGTGACTTGCCGGCCCGCCACACGCGGCCACGTATCTGGCTCACCCGAGCACTAGTTCCAGATCCGCACCCGCAGCTGGGGATCCAGGTATAGCTCGTCGGACTTATCGACCTCGAACGCGTCGTAGTACGCGTCGATGTTGCGGATCACGCCGTTGCACCGGAACTCCGGCGGTGAGTGCGGGTCAATGGCCAACCGCCGGATGGCCTCGGCGTCACGCGACTTGGTGCGCCACACCTGTGCCCAGCCGTAGAACACTCGTTGGACGCCGGTCAGACCGTCGATCACCGGGGCCTCCTTGCCGCCGAGGGAGAGCTGGTACGCCAGCAGGGCGATCGACAGGCCGCCGAGGTCGCCGATGTTCTCGCCGACGGTGAATGCGCCGTTGACGTGCGCGTCGTGCTGTCCGTCCAATTGGCGGGGCACGAACTCCTCGTATTGTGCGATCAACTCATCGGTGCGGGAACCGAATTCACTCCGGTCGCTGTCGGTCCACCAGTCGACGAGGTTTCCGTCGCCGTCGTACTTCGCACCCTGATCGTCGAACCCGTGGCCGATCTCGTGCCCGATCACCGCGCCGATGCCGCCGTAGTTGGCCGCGTCATCGGCGTCGGCGTCGAAGAACGGCGGCTGCAGAATCGCTGCGGGAAAGACGATTTCGTTCATGCCGGGGTTGTAGTAGGCGTTCACGGTCTGCGGTGTCATGAACCACTCGTCGCGGTCCACCGGGCCACCCAGCTTCGCGAGTTCGCGGTCGGTCTCGACTACCTGACCCCGGAGGGCGTTCCCGTAGAGGTCGTCGCGGTCGATCACCAGCGCAGAATAGTCCCGCCACCGCACCGGGTAGCCGATCTTCGGGGTGAACTTGTCCAGCTTGGCCAGTGCCCGCTCCCGCGTCTGCGGCGTCATCCACTCCAGGTCGCTGATGCTGACCCGGTAGGCCTCGCGCAGGTTCGCGACCAGCTCGTCCATCCTGGCCTTCGCGCCGGGGGGGAAGTGCCGCTCCACGTACAGCTTGCCGACGGTGTCACCCATCAGGCTCTCCACGATGCCGACGCCGCGCTTCCACCGCTCGCGGATCTCCTCGGTGCCACTCAGCGTGCGGCCGTAGAAGTCGAAGTTCTCGGCGATCAGCTCGTCGGTGAGCAACGAGGCGCGTGAGCTGATCAGCCGCCACCGCAGCCACCGCTTCCAATCCTCGAGGTCCCGGCCCGACCACAGTGCGGCGAACGCCGTCAGCACGTCGGGCTGACGGACCACGACCTCGGAAACGGCTTCGGCGGTGGTGCCGATCGCGGTGACCCAGTTCGCCCAGTCGAATCCCGGTGCCTCGGTGGGCAGGTCTGTGAACGTGCGCAGGTTGTAGGTCAGGTCGGCGTCGCGGCGCTTGACCACGTCCCAGTGCGCGGCGGCCAGCTCGGTCTCGAGCGCGACGATGCGGGCGGCGTCGTCGGCGTGAGACTCCGGGTCGCCGCCGAACACCAACGCGAACATGCGCGCGATGTGACCGGGGTAGGCGGCCAGGATCTCGGCGTGCTGCGGGTCGCGGTAGTACGACTCGTCGGGCAGGCCGAGGCCCGACTGCGACAGGTGCAGCAGGTAACGGGTGGAGTTCTTGGAGTCGGTGTCGACGTACACCCCTGTGCCACCGCCGACGCCGGTGCGCTGCAGCTCGCCGAGCACGACGGCCAGCGCGTCCGCCGTCGGTGCGGCGTCCACGGCCGCGAGCTCGTCGAGAAGCGGCTGCACCCCGATCCGGGCCACCGTGTCGGTGTCCATGAAGCTGGCGTAGAGATCGCCGATGCGCTGCTGGTCGGTTCCGCTCGGAGAGTCCGTGGCCGCGTTGATCCCCCGGTCGCTGCGCTCCTGCCCGCCGGCGGCTTCGGTGATCAGATCGCGCACCTGTTCCTCGGCGCGGTCGGCGAGCAATCGGAAGGCGCCGTCGGTGGCCCTGTCGGCGGGGATGGGATAGTCGTCGAGCCAGCGACCGTTGACATGGCCGAACAGGTCGTCCTGCGGGCGGGCAGCGTCGTCGACGTAGCTCAGGTCGATACCGGAGCGAATGGCTTCTAGCGTCACTCCCACATCCTTCCAGACGCCCGCAGGCAATGGGATTTCCGCCAGGTAGCCTCACGGCCATGCCCGACGAGCCCGATGAAGTGCGCACCAACAGCGCCGGCGGCGTCTTCACCGGCTACGGCATCGGCTCTGCGGTGCTCGGTCTGGTGTCGGTGGCCGCCATCGTGCTGGGACTGATGATCTGGTCGGGTCACCGCAATCAGACGGACGAGCTCAGCTACCAGACCAGCGCGATGCAGGCAGCCGCCGACTGGACCAACGTCCTGATCAACATGAGCGCCGACACCGTCGACACCAGCCTGCGCACGCTGCACGACGGCACGGTCGGCCAGCTCAACGCCGACTTCGAGTCGACGGTCGAGCCGTTCAAGCAGCTGGTGCTCAAGCTGAAGTCGCAGACCGTCGGCCAGGTCGACTCGGTGTCGATCGAATCGCTGCACCACCAGCTGTCAGGCCAGCCGGGTGCGCCGGGGCCGCAGCCCGAACTGGCGACGGTGGCGTCGCGCACCGACACCGTGCTCGTGGTCGCCACGTCCAGGAGTCAGAACGCGGGCGGGTCCCAGCCCCAGCCGGTGCGCTGGAACCTGCGGCTCGGGGTCTCCGACGTCGACGGCAAGCTGCTGATATCGCGGCTGGAGTCCGTCAGATGAGGAATGCGCTGCGCGTCCTGGCCTTCGACGTCCTTGCGCCGCTGGCCGCGATCGCCGGCCTGGGCTACGTCGGCGTCGCGCTGGGCTGGCCGACGTGGTGGGTCTCGGTCTGCTCGGTGCTGTGCCTGCTGATCGTGCAGGGCAAGATCGTCGACTTCGTGCTGTACCGCCGCGACGGCGTTACCGTTGGCACCGACGACGAGGGCCCGCTGCTGCGGCTGGTGGTCGTCGGGCTGGCCGCGGTCGCCCTCGCGGTCGCCGTGGTGGTCGGCTACACCCGCTGGACGGTGCCTGATCGCACCATGAACGCCGACGTCGCCGAGGTGGTCGGCATCGCAAGCAGCGTGGCAGAGGCGTCGGCGACGTTCACGCCCCAGGATCCGAACGCATCGATCGAGCGGGCCGCCGGCCTGATGACCACTGAGCGCGCCGACGCCTACCGCAAGGAATTCGCGGCAGTGGCAAGGGAATTGGCGAGCAAGAACATCGCAGGGCAAGCCAGCACGATCTCGGCGGGCGTCGAGGCCATCGGACCCGCCGCGGCCAGCGTCGCCGTGGTCATGCGGGGCACGCAGAACGCGCCCGGCAAGCCGCCGGACGTCGCGGTGCTGGCCTTGCGGGTCGCGTTGTCCAAGGACGGCGGCAAGTGGTTGGTGGTCGACGTGACGCCGATCAACGCCCGCTGAGCGCTTATTTCGCCCGGCGCGAGTCGATCACGCCGGTGTTGAAGCCGGCGAGGTGAAGTCCGCCGTGGAAGCGGGCGTGCTCGATCTTCAGGCACCGGTCCATCACCACCTGTAGGCCGGCGGCCTCCGCGTCGCGGGCGAGGCGTTCGTGCCACAGCCCCAACTGCAGCCAGATCGTCTTCGCCCCGACCGCGACGGTGTCGTCGAGCACCGACGGCAACTCGTCGTGGCGGCGGAACACGTCGACCAGATCGGGCACCACGGGCAACTCGGCCAGGCTCGGATACACCGGCGTGCCGTCCACCTCGGTGATGGTCGGGTTGACCAGGTACACCGTGTAGTCGCTGGTCGACTTCAGGTACGTCCACACGAAATAGCTTGCCCGCGAAGGGTTCGCCGACGCCCCGACGATCGCCACGGTGCGCGTCTCTTGCAGGATCCGCTGGCGCGCCAGTGCGTCGGGGCCGACCCATGTGCGGGGCTCAGACATCTTTCGCCGCCTCCGTCAGGGCCTGATCGAGATCCCACAGAATGTCGTCGACGTCCTCGATGCCGACGCTGATCCTGACCAGCTCGGGGCCGACGCCACCCGTACGCAACTGGTCGTCGGTGAGCTGGCGGTGGGTGGTGCTGGCGGGGTGGATGACCAGCGTGCGCACGTCGCCGATGTTGGCCAGATGGCTGGCGAGTCGGACGGCGTTGATGAACCGTTCACCCGCGGCCCTGCCGCCACGGACGCCGAACGCGAACACCGCCCCAGGTCCGTCGGGTAGATAGTGGGCGGCGCGGTCGTGATGCGGGTGCGACGGCAGGCCGGCCCAGCGCACGTACTCCACCCGGGGGTCGGCCTCCAGCCACTCGGCCACCCGCCGCGCATTGGCGACGTGCGCGGCCATCCGCTGCGGCAGCGTCTGAACGCCTTGCAGCAATTGGAACGCCGACTGTGGTGCCAGGGCCGCGCCGAGGTCGCGTAGCTGCTCACTGCGCAGCTTGGTCAGGAAGCCGTACTCGGCGAAGTTGCCCCACCAGCTGAGCCCGCCGTACGACGCGACCGGTTCGGTCAGCGCGGGGAATTTGCCTGCGCTCCAATCGAATCCGCCGGAGTCGACGACGACGCCACCCAGCGTCGTGCCATGGCCGCCGATGAACTTTGTCGCGGAGTGCACGACGATGTCGGCGCCGTGCTCGATCGGCCTGCACAGTACTGGCGTCGCAACGGTGGCATCGACGACCAGCGGCACACCAGCGTCGTGGGCGACGGCCGCCAGCCCGGCCAGGTCGGCGATCTCGCCTGACGGGTTGGCGATCACCTCGGCGTACACCAACCGGGTGCGGTCGGTGATCGCGGCGGCGTAGTCGCCTGCGTTGGTTCCCGTGACGAACGTGGTGTCGACGCCGAAGCGCCGCAGCGACACGTCCAACTGCGTGACAGTGCCGCCGTACAAGCTGCCCGCGGCAACGATGTGGTCACCCGCGCCGGTGAGCGCGGCGAACACGGCGAACTGGGCCGCCAGCCCGCTCGCGGTGGCCACCGCTCCGAGGCCACCCTCGAGGCTGGCGATGCACTCCTCGAACGCGGCGACGGTCGGGTTGCCGATGCGGCTGTAGACGTTGCCGTACTTCTGCAGTGCGAACAGGTTGGCCGCGTCGTCGGTGTCGTTGAACACGAAGCTCGCGTTCTGGTAGATCGGCACGACGCGGGCGCCGGTGCCGGCGTCCGGACGCTGCCCGGCGTGGATTGCGCGGGTGGCCAGTCCATAGGTGCGGTCAGTCACGGCTGTGCAGCCTAGGTGCTCGTCGAGATCGAGCACAGGGTTGCAATCGCCAGGAGTCTCACGGCCCGCGGCGCAATGCCAACAGGTAGTCGGCCAACTCGCGCGGCCGGCTCAGCGCCATCAGGTGTCCGCCGGGCAACACGTCGACGTCAAGACCAAGTCGTTCGCGGACCACGCTGCGCTGGAACTCCAGCGGGAAGAACCTGTCGTCGCTGCCTGCCACCACGTGGGTGGGCACGTCGGGCCACCCATCCAGTGGCCACGTTCGGCCGAATGGGGTGTCGGACTGGCGTGGCGGCGGCTGGCTGAACGCGTCGTCGCGAACCTGCGCGGGCACGTCGTGGAAGAAGTCCTCGACCGGGTCGAACTCCTTGTCGGGCAGTCCGATTCGACGGAAGTGCTCGGCCATCGCCTGGTCCTGCCCGGTTGCGCCCCACCACTGTCCCGGCGACTCACCCGCCGTCGGCACCATCGGATTGACCAACACGATCAGCGCGGCGCCGATCCGGTCGGCCACCATCGGCGCGGTGAACGCGCCCATCGACTGTCCGACCAGGATCAGCGGTCCCTCGACGTCGGACACCGCGTCACAGACCACGTCGGCGTAGGTGGTGAGGTCGGCGGAGTCGTCGGCCGAGGGAAGCTCGACGGCGACGCCGTCCACGCCGGCTTCGGCCAGCAGTGGGGTGACGCGATGCCAGTACCACGCGCTGCCACCGGCCCCCGGGATCAGGACGAACGTGGCAGCCACGGTGTGACGGTCAGCCGGACCGGTCGGCTCGTTCGCTGCGCATCTTGGCGAACCGGTCGGACAGCCTGCGGATGCGGATCATCAGCGATGCCTGCGGATTGGACGAGCCGTCGAGGTAGGCGTTGAACTCGTCGGTCGGCACGCCGATGCGTGACGCGAACTCCTGCGGACCAAGACCGGACCGGTCCAGCAGCAGCCGCACGTGGCGACTCACCTCGGCGCGTTCGTTGGCCTCGAGGTGCTCGCGGGTGCGGATCAACACTTCGGCCAGCGCCTTCGAAACGCCGTACGGCTGAGCGGTTTCGAGCACCTCTTCGACCTGGCGGGCGGTGCGGCCGTAGGGGTCGCGCTTGATGGCGACGACGATGCGCTGCCACACCGAGAGATCGTCGGTGTCAAGGGCGGCCCGGATCGACGACGTCGGCCAGAACTCGACGGGCCTGCTGTCGACCTCAGCCAGGGGACGGCGGCGCGCGGTGGTGGCCGGGCGGCCGGCGTCAGAATCGCGACGCGCGTCGGCAGCCAACGTCACCTCGCCTCCTCCAGCATCGCTACCGCCACTGACAGGCAACGCTGCCTGACACTTTCCCAATCAGCCTCGGCGTCGGGGCCCGACATCGAATCGGTGTCCACGTCCGAAGGGTGCGGGTCGGCCAGCCGACGCACCAGCTGTGTGGCCACCCACTGATTTCTTGCGTGTTGTCCAGAGTAATACCGGTCCATCCGCGCCAGCACCACCGCGGCCGTCTGAGTTTCCATCGAGTCGACGAGATCGGCAAGCTCGGCGAAGTCCTTGGCGCTGTTGCGGCACATGATCAGGTAGCTCTTCAACCGCAGCGTCTCGGCGCCGGTCGGAATCTGCAATCTGTCGCCGGTCGGCAGCTGCACGTTGGTGGTCTCCATCGGGCTGCGACGTTCCACCACGGGCTGCTCGGTGTCCGCCGCGGCGGTGGCCAGCGCGTCGAGCGCCACCGAGAGCCGGCCGCGCCACATGGTCACCGGATGCACCGCACGACACGGAATCGCCTTGGTCGCACCTGCCCCGTTGCGGCTACCGTTCGCCCGGTGGAACCGGCCCGTCGCCCGGACTCCTTGCACTGCCTCGCCCTTGACGAGGGAGCTGAGCGCGCGCCCGGTCGGCAGGCAGCCGCTGAAGGCCAGTGGGTCGGCCACGATGATGGTCTGCGGGGCCAGGTGCTTGAGCTTCGCCGCCGACTTCACGACCATGCGGATGTCGGAGCCCGACGGGCCGAGCGCGGAGATGTCGTCGGGAATGATGACGAGGTCGCCGATGTCCACCTTCGGCAGCGGCTTCTCGAAGTCGACCGACGGCAGGATGCGGTCCAGCCAGCCGGGTAGCCACCAGTTCCACTGCGCGAACATCGCCCTCAGTGCGGGCACCAGAACCAGGCGCCCCACGGTGGCGTCAACGGCGATCGCCACCGCGCACGCCACGCCGAGTTGTGCGACCAGCGGCATGCCCGCGAACGCGAAGCCGATGAACACCGCGATCATGATGAGCGCCGCGCTGGTGATGGTGCGGGCGCTGGTGCTCACGCCGTAGGCGACGGCGTCGCGGGTGTTGTTGGTCTGCAGGAACCGCTCGCGGATGCGGGTGAGCAGGAAGATCTCGTAGTCCATCGACAACCCGAAGGTCATCGCGAGGACGAGTGGCGGGATGGTGCTGTCGATCGACGAGATCCGTTGGAAGCCAAGGGCTTCGAGCCAACCCCACTCGAAGACCGCAACCAGGCTGCCGTACGCCGCGCCCACCGACAGCACCGTCATCAGCACGCCCTTGAGGGCAAGGAACACCGATCTGATCGAGATCAGCAGCATCACGAAGGCGATCACCGCGACGAACCCGAACACGGCAGGCTGGGTGGCGGCCACCCTGTCGTCGAAGTCCTTGATCAGTGCGGTCGGCCCGCCGACGTCGATGCTGACCCGCTGACCGGCCGTCCCCGGCAGATGCTGTCGCATCCAGTCGACGCTCTCGCGCGCGCCCATGTCCTCGGGGTCCACCGATAGCACCGCGGACAGCAACGCACTGTGGTTGTCGTCGCTGAACACCGGCGGCGTCACGGTGGTCACGTCGGGTGCCTGCGTCAACTTCTGGTGCACTGCGTCGAGTGCCGCGGCGTTCTGCGGTTCGTTGGCGGTGAGGGTCGGGAACGTGACGAGCACCCGCACCGGGCCGAGCGCGCCAGGCCCAAGCGCCTCGGCAGCCGCGTTGACGCCGCCGCGAATCTCGTGGGTGGGCTCGAACTGGCGCTGCAGACTGTTGCCGAGGGTCATCGCAAACGCAGGCGCGGCGATGGTGAGCAGGAATGCCGTCGCCGCTGCCGCGGACAGCCACGGTCTGCGCATCACCCACCCGACCCAGCGGGTCCAGAACCGGGATTGCGTCGTATCGGGCCGCCGGGAGAAGTGCAGCCACGACGAGCGTTTGGCGGCGGCCTTGCCGAAGGTGGCCAGCACCGCAGGGGTGAGCGTGGTCGACGTCAGCACCGCGATGGCGACGGCAAGGATGGCACCGGTGGCCATCGAGGCCAACACCGGCGTGTTGATCAGGTAGATGCCGGTCATCGAGGCGATCACGGTCAACCCGGACAGCAGCACGGCGAGCCCGGATGTCGCCATCGCGGCGTCGGCGGCCTGAGCAGGCTCACGGCCCGATCGCAGCTCTTCCCGGAATCGCATCAGGATGAACAGCGAATAGTCGACGGCCAGCGCGATGCCGAACATGGAGACGGTCGACGTCACGAACACCGACATCTCGGTGAACATCGAGAGTAGATAGACCAGGCCCATCGTCACCACGACCGTGCAGATGCCAAGCACCAGCGGCATGGCCGCGGCCGCCAGCGATCCGAAGACGGCCAACAAGACGATCAGGACGATCGGAAGGTTCCACTTCTCGGCCTGGGCGATGTCGTGCTTGGTGGCCTCGCTGGCCGCGGCGCCGAGGGCGCCCTGCCCGATGACGTAGAGCCTGACCTTGCCGTTGTCGATCTGCCCAGGCTGGTCACCGTTGATGCCGACCTTGGCGCGCAACTGTTTGGCCACGTCGACGCTGCCGCTGTCGAAGTCCGTCTGGAGGGTGACGACGTAGGGCCGGTCGGGCTGCGGAGGGGGCTGCGGACTGGGGACGACCTTGACGT
>JAOPVF010000088.1 GCA_025963195.1 Mycobacterium sp.
GCTGATCGCCTCGCGCGCCCGCATCGTCGCGGCCGCCGACGATGCGCGCCGCCGTCTGGAACGCGACCTGCACGACGGTGCCCAGCAACGGCTGGTTGCCCTGGGTCTCGGACTGCGGGCCGCCGAATCGTGCGTGCCTGAGGAACTGCAGCCGCTCAAGGAGCAGTTGGCTGGGTTGGTGACGACCGTGGCTGGGGTTTCGGTCGAGGTGCAGGAGATCTCGCGGGGCATACATCCGGCGATCCTGTCGAGGGGAGGACTAGGTCCGGCGCTCAAGACGCTGGCCCGCCGCTGCACCGTTCCCGTGGGCCTAACCCTCCATGTCGATCGACGGTTTGCCGACTCCGTCGATGTGGGCGCCTACTACGTCGTCGCCGAGGCCCTCACCATCGCGGCCAAACATGCACGAGCATCAGTGGTAGAGGTGCGCGCGCAGGTCACCGGTAGCACCCTTCGCCTCGAGATTCATGACGACGGAATCGGCGGAGCTGCTGCTGGTAAGGGCTCAGGGCTGACCGGTCTGGTCGACCGCGTCGAGGCGCTCGGCGGGAAGATGACAGTCCAAAGTCCCGTCGGCAGTGGAACATCGCTGCTCGTCAACATCCCACTCGACATCCAGTGACGGACGGCCGTTTAGGTACGCGATGCATTCGCATGGCTCGGTCAAGACGTGCTTGCTGAAGCGGTCGAGGATGTGTTCTTCCTCTTTGATCGTTGAGGGTGAACTTCTCGTGTCCTTCGCGTTCGTGTGCTGCCCGGGGTGCGCTGATGCGCACCCCGATCCGGTCGGCGAGCTCTTCGACGAGATGCAGCGGTTCGCGCGGAGTGTCCACGGGGAGGTGTGCGGCGATGGGTTCGACCATGTCGGCGCGGGTGAACGCCGCCTTGTCGATGTGCGCCGCCTGCGCGAGCACGCGCGCCCACTGCTGTGCGGCGCGCGCGCCGTGCGCGTCCCGGGTGCGTTCGGTGCGCGCCGCGTGGTGCGCGTCGCGGTCCAGCAACAGCCGGCGCGCATCGGCGCGCCACTGTGCCTTGAGCTCTTCCCACGCCAGGGCTTCGGGTTTGGTGGGGCGGGTTGCTTTCTGCGCCGCCGCGAGTTGCGCGGCGGTCGGTTCGCCGTCGACCACGACGAGGTTCTGGGCGGCCCATTCACGTAGCCGGGTGGAGCGCCGCGACCAGGCGGTGATGTCCTCGCGGGTGATGCCGGCGATCTCGGCCATCCCCGAATGCGGGTCCACTGGCGTCCATTCGAAGCCCCGCTCGCTGTGCAGTAGGTGACGCAGGGTGGCTTGGTAGATCATCCCGGCGGCCTTGGCTTCGTGATACAGCGACTTCGAATCCAGCGACACCAACTGCCCGTCGGCGCCGGGGTTGGCGGTTGGGCACGATGACGTGGGTGTGCAAATGAGGGTCTCCGCAGCGTGAGGTTTCGTGCCGATAAGCGATACCCACCAGCCCCGGCAGGCGTTCCAGGTCCTTCATGCCAGTGACCGGGTTGTGCACCCGGGTATACCCCGCGTGCTCATGCAGATACGACATGGCCGCGGCGATGGCCTTCTCGTCCGTGGCGGCGAGCACCTTCTCCGCGACGGGATCGGTCAACGCGCGCACCAGCGAGACGCTCTTGGGGGCGGCGAAGGTCAGGTCGAAGCCGTGCACACCCATAGCGGCGAACGCCCGCCCCCGCTGGCCGTTGGGTGCGATGCCGTCGTCCAGCCAGGGCGCCGCCACCGCGGTATCGTCGGCACCTCCGGCGAGGGCGGCAGCGTCCAGGCCACACAAACCAGCAGCCGCTTCTAAATCACCAGCGATGATCCACGTCGGGATCCGGTGTCGGCCTCGGAATAGTATTCCCCAGGCCGCCATCGGCGGCCTGGGCGTCCAAGCCGGCCTGCTTGGCGGTGGTGGCGGTGTCGTTGTAGTAGCGGAGGCTCCACCGCTTCAGCCGCGAAATCGTCAACACCGCAATCAGGTTCCTGGTTCTCAGAATCCCGTTCAGACAAGCTGCCCCGGTGGATGTTTCGGCCGCGCTCCCCAAAGGCGACCACCACCAGTATTGCACCCTGTGCCAATGTGCCGAACGCCTATTGGGGTTGGCAGGCGGAGGGCGGATATCCGTAAGGCTAAGGGGCGGAGGGGCTTTGGCCGACGTTCCAGCGGTTGTGGAATCGCCGGTGTGGACAGACGTACGGGGTGTGGATAGCTGGCGGAATATGTGGGAGACGAAGGGCTGCGGTTCAGCGCGCCAAGATGAGTCAACGCCCGGAGATTGTGCACAACGGCTTTGTCGAGCCGAATTACAGTGATGTAGAGCTACTCATTCCGAGGGAGCCATCACATGAGGAACCACTTCTTCCAAGGCCGCGATGACCGAACCGATCGAATCTGAAGCCGCGCTTACAGGAACCCACCGGCTCCTGACGATTCCGGAAGCCGCGGGCGCACTGCGGATCTCCCGATCGTCGATCTACCGTCTGTTCGAAGCCGGTGAGCTCGCTTGGGTACAAATCGGGGCTGCTCGGCGCGTCACCTCTGCCGAGATCAATCGCTTCGTCGCCAAACACACCGAAGCGGCATCGTGACGGTGCATGCTGTTATAGCGGTGGTCGAAGCACTCGCTGTTGGCTGACTGTCGCCGACCGTGCAGGTTCGACTGCTGCGATATCGCGCCGTGCACAAGTAGGTGGAGATGACCAAACGACAACAGCTGCCGCCGCAGATCAAGAAGGTCGAAGTCGCGGACCGTAGCACCGGGAAAAGCGTTGTCCGTTACCAGTTGACGGTCGATGCCGGCCAAGACCCAGAGTCCGGACGACGACGGGCAAGTTCGGCGTCGATTCACCACCGAAGCCAAGGCAAGAGCGGAGCTAGCGGCACTGCAGGCTGGCGTCGCGGCAGGCACATACGTCCACGTGAGCAGACTGACGGTGACTCAAGCGTGCGACTCATGGCTATTGTCCAAGCACGCACTGAAGCCGTCTACCGTTGCGGGTCATCGAGTTTCACTCGGACCGATACGTTCCGAGCTCGGACACATTGAAATTCACAAAGCTAACGAAGGCCGACCTGGACGGGCTGGTCGCGCGACTACGTCGTGGCGAAGTTAACGGCCGCAGAAAGTGGTCAGCCCGGTCGGTGAACTACATGCTCTACCTCTGCACGGCAGTTCTCGAAGACCAGGTGGCGCAGGGAAACGTCGTCCGCAACGTCGCAAAGCTTGTCGACAGGATCGCAGGCGAAGCCGGAGAGATGCGCACACTCACCGAGCACGACATGTTCCGCATCCTCGATCACGAGTGCCGACACAGGCATCTTTGGACACTGGCCCTGTACGGACTACGTCGCGGAGAAATCGCCGGACTGCGTTGGACGAACGTCGACCTGAAGACACGCTGCCCATGCCCGCCGAGGTGGTCGACGTGCTGCGCGCCGCCCGTAAGCGCCAGTCCGAGGAGAGGTTGGCATACGGCAGCGGTACGGATCGGGCGAATACGTCGCGAGCGATGAAGCGGGACAGCCCTACCATCCCAACCTCCTCACGTTCCGATGGGGACGGATGCTCGACGGACTGGGCATCGAACGGGTCCGGCTCCATGACGCGCGACATTCGTGCGCAACGCTGATGCACCTCCGCCACGTCCCAATCGCGGTCATCGCGGCGTGGCTTGGCCACGCTAGCGCCGCCTTCACGCTGTCGGTCTATGCGCACAGCCAAGACGATGCGCTCAAGGCAGCGGCAAGCAGTTTCGGTCGTGTTGATGCTCCTATTGCTGTTAATGGTCAAGCAGCGGTGAGCCAGCGCCGGTAGTCGGTGGCCAGATCGTCGTTGCGTTGGCGGCCGCGTTCGAGTCGGGAGACGGTGATTATCGGAACGCCGAAGTGGTTGGCGACGACGGCGAGGGTGATGTTCTTTGCCTGCCGAGCAGGCCGTAGGTCGGTGTAGTCGTCGACTAGACAAGGCTGGGTGAGGAGTCGAAAGATTTCGCGCGCGATGGCGCGTTTGAGCAGTCGCAGGATCTCTTTCTTGGTGCGACCCTTGGTTACTTGGCGCTCGACGTAACCGCGGGTGCGTGGATGACTTGACATGCGCACCAACGCGATTCGGCGGAGTGCGCTGTTGGCTGCCCGGTCACCTCCGCGAGAGAGTCGGTGGCGGGTGGTCTTGCCCGAGGATGCCGGAACAGGAGCCGCCCCGCACAGCGCGGCGAACGCGGCCTCGTTGCGCAGCCGGTGCGGGTTGGTGCCGGCGGTGACGAGCAGTTGGGTGGCGACGTCGGGCCCGACGCCGTAGGCGGCGCGCAACGCAGGGTTGAGCTCCGTGACCCGGGCGTCGAGTTGTGCGGTGAGCTCACGCTCTTGGTGGGTGAGGAATTCGACGCGTTGGGCCAGCGTCTTGGCGGGCCATCAGCACCGCGACGGTGGTGGGGCCACCGTGGCTGGTGGGGCGGCATCGGGCCAATGCCTTGACCAACGCGGTGACGCTGTGGCGGCGGTAGCGTTCACGCAGCTCGGCAGGCGCGGTGATCAACAGGGCGTGGATTTGGTTGATCGCCGCGGAGCGGGCCTTGACCGCGCCGCGGCGTGCGGTCAGCAGCGCCCGCAGAGCGGTGGTGTGTTCGTCTTTGGGGACCGCCAGGCTGTCACCGGCCAAGGCGGCGCGGGCTGCAGCGTAGGCGTCCAGCGGGTCGGATTTACCCTTGCGGCGGCGGGCGGCCCGGTCGGGGCGGCTGACCTCGGCCACCTCGATGTCGGCAGCCTGCAGCACCTGGGTCAGCCCCGAACCGTAACTGGAGGTGCCTTCCACTCCGGCGATGTCGATGGTGCCAAAGCTGCGGGCCCACGTGAGCGCAGCGTCGTAACCGGCTGGGCACGTTGGGAATTCGGCGTCTGCCAAAGGTCTCCCGGTATCGGTGATGACGGCTAAATGGACGGTGTCCAGGTGGGTGTCGGCGCCGATGACGACGCGCGGGAATGCTGTCACGATGGTGGTGTCCCTTCTCGTTGGTGACCGCTAACGGATGGGTGACACCCGGTAGGGCGGGCAGACAACACATTGATGAGGGAACTGCCAGGCTCCTGATTAAGTCATGTCCGCCCTGCCG
>JAOPVF010000091.1 GCA_025963195.1 Mycobacterium sp.
CGCGCGCCCCCGAGCTAAAGCTCTCCTGCGTCGATCGCGTCCTTGACTTCCTGGGCGTGGGCGACCTGCTCGGCGGTGTAGCCGATGAAGAGCGCGACGGCGCCGACCACGATGGCGACCGCGGCCACCCACAGCAGGCCGTAGGTGTAGCCCTGATCGAGGGCGTGCAGCTGTGCACGGTCCATATTCTTCACCGGGCCCGTCGTACCGCCCAGGTACAGCGTGCGCGACGTGATGACGGCCTGGATGACGGCCAGCACCACTGGGCCGCCGAGGTTCTGCAGCATCAAGGCGATCGCCGATACGGGGCCGATCTCGTCGAAACCGACGCCCGCGATGGCCGACACCATCAGCGGCACCACGATCATGCCGATGCCGAAGCCGCCGACCGTGATGGGCAACACCAGGTTGGGGAAGTACGGAATGTCGCCGTGCAGCGTCGAGCCGTAGAGCATCGCCGCGAGAACCATCACGCCACCGGCGATCACCAGCACCCGCGGCGGGAACCGCGACGCGAGCGCCGAAGACAGGCCAAGGCCGATGCCGAGCGCGATGACGAACGGGATGAAGCCGATGCCCGCCCGCAGCGCGCTGTAGCCCATGATGTCCTGCACGTACAGGCCGATGAGTACCGTCAGCGTGAACATCACACCGCCGGCGAGGAAGACCGCCGCGAAGGTGGCCACCCGGTTGCGGTCACGGAACAGGCTGAACGGCACCACGGGGTTGATCGCGGTGCGCTCGACGTAGAGGAACGCGGCGAAGAACGCCATCGCCGCGAGGCACGAGCTCAGCGTCAGCGTGGACGTCCAGCCCTTCTCGGGACCCATCGAGAACCCGAAGACCGCCGCCGTGCAGGCCAGCGTGGCGAGGATGGCGCCCGTGGCGTCCAGCTTCATCCGCTCGCGGTTCGTCTCACGCAGGGTGGTGCGGGCCAGGTAGATCATCACCAGGCCGATCGGCACATTGACCAGGAAGGCCCACCGCCAGGACACCTCGGTCAGCGCGCCGCCGACGACGAGGCCCATCACCGAGCCAACGCCGGTCATGGCGGCGAAGACCGCCGTCGCCGCGTTGCGCGCAGGCCCCTTGGGGAATGTGGTCGCGATGAGTGCCAGGCCGGTGGGCGACGCTATCGCCGAGCCAACGCCCTGAAGCAGCCGCGCCAACACCAGGGTGGGCTCGTTCCAGGCGATGCCACAAAGGATCGAGGCGATGGTGAACAGGGCCACGCCGACGATGAAGGTGCGCTTGCGGCCGATGGTGTCGCCAAGGCGGCCGCCGAGCAGCATCAGGCCGCCGAAGGTCAGCACGTAGGCGGTGATGACCCAGCTGCGGCCTGCGTCGGACAGGTTGAGCTCGTCCTGAATCTTAGGAAGCGCGACGATGGCCACGGTGCTGTCCATCGTGGCCAGCAGCTGCATTCCGCCGATGGCGATGACCGCGGCCAGGAAACGGCGCGATGGCAGCCACTCGGGATACCAGCCACTTCGCCCGATCGTCGACTGTCCCACCTGGACGGGCAGCGCACGGTTGCTGGCGCGTGACGAGTCGTTGGCCGCCGCGCGCTCTGCGTCGTTGAGAGCCGTCATGGCGGGTTACCTTACAGTAATCTTAAGAATTCTTTAACTGGCGAAGGCCGCCACGGACCCGATCACGATGATCGCCGGAGGCCTTATGCCCTCCGCGCGGATCTGGTCCGGCGCGTCGGCAAGCGTGGTGTGCAGGGTCCGCTGAGCGGGCGTGGTGCCGTGCTGCACCACCAGGACCGGCGTTTCCGCAGCTCGGCCGCCTTCTTGCAGAACCTTGGCGAACAGCTCGATGCGCTCGACGGCCATCAGCAGCACGATCGTGCCCGACAGCGCCGCCAGGGCATTCCAATTCACTAACGATTCGGGATGGTCGGGCGCGACATGGCCGCTGACCACCACGAACTCGTGTGTGACGCCCCTGTGGGTGACCGGAACGCCGGCCAGCGCAGGAACCGCTATGGCACTTGTCACACCGGGCACGACGGAGACCGCAATGCCGGCGTCCGCGCACGCGAGCACCTCCTCATAGCCGCGCGCGAACACGAAGGGGTCACCACCCTTGAGTCGCACCACGAACTTCCCCGCCTTGGCCCGGTCGATCAGTACGTCGTTGATCGCCTCCTGGGCCATCGATCGGCCGTACGGGATCTTCGAGGCGTCGATCATCTCCACGTGCGGTGCGAGTTCGGCCAGCAGCTCCGGCGGCGCCAGCCGGTCGGCGACCACGACGTCCGCCTGCGCCAGCAGCCTGCGCCCGCGGACCGTGATGAGCTCGGGGTCACCGGGCCCACCGCCGACCAGGGCCACCGCGCCACGCAATCCGTCGGGCACCTCGTCGGTGATGAGGCCGCTCTGCAGCGCCTCGCGGATCGCGGTGCGGATGGCGGCGGAGCGGCGGTGCTCTCCCCCGGCGAGCACGCCGACCGACAGGCCGTCGTACTCGAATGACGCTGGTGTGACGGCGGTGCCGTCGCGGGCGGCGTCGGCCCGTACGCAGAAGACGTGACGGCGTTCGGCCTCGGCGACGACGGCGGCGTTCACGGCTGGGTCGTTGGTCGCCGCGATCGCGTACCAGGCGCCGTCGAGGTCGCCGTCGCGGTAGTCGCGCAGTTCCAGTGTGATGCCTGCGGTGGCTTCGACAGCCGGGCCTGCCGCCCTGGCGATCACGTGCACGTCGGCGCCGTTGGCCAGCAGCAGCGGCAACCGTCGCTGGGCGACCGTGCCGCCGCCGACCACGACCACTTTCCGCCCAGTCAGGCGCAGGCCGACGAGGTAAGCGTTCTCACTCACTTGATTGCTCCTCGCGTGCGCGCCACCTCATTGCTCCTCGCGTGCGCGCCACTGGGCGAGCTTAGAGGTCGCCGCCGCGGCGACGAACCGGGTCGCCCCCGACGGATGCGCGGCGGCGTGGGTGTGCAGATATCCGGCGTGCACCCCGGCGTGCACGGCGCCGTCTGCCACGACGCCCGAAGGATCCCGTCCGAATCGCCACGCCGGCTCGTAGTCGTGCCCGAATGTCACGGCAGTGCGGTGGAATTCGTGGCCGACGATTCGCGTGCCCGCGGTGTGCATCGACGAATCAGCCGTCGCGACGGCGTCGCGGTAGCCCAGCGTCAGTCG
The DNA here is from genome assembly GCA_025963195.1 of Mycobacterium sp. Lineage (GTDB taxonomy): Bacteria > Actinomycetota > Actinomycetes > Mycobacteriales > Mycobacteriaceae > Mycobacterium. Next base: position 3,153 of record JAOPVF010000091.1, read on the forward strand.
CTCGGTGAACCGGGCCGACCCGGACAGCACGCCGCACATGGGGATGCCGTCGAGGTCGTCTACCAGATAGGTCAGCCCGGCACACTCGGCGTGGATCGGCGCACCGGATGCAGCCAGTTGCCGAACCTGCTGGCGTGCAACGTCGTTGGCGGAGAGCTCGGCGGTGAACTGCTCGGGGAAGCCGCCGGGCAGCACCAGGGCCGCGGTGTGCGGGGGCAGCGGTTCGGTCAGCGGATCGAACTCGACGACGACGGCTCCCGCGGCGCGCAGCAGTTCGGCGTGCTCGGGGTAGCCGAAGCTGAACGCCTTGCCCGCGGCCAGCGCCACCATGACCTCGTCGGCCGCATGCTCGGCGACGGCGGGGTCCCACGCCGCGTCGGCCACGCGGGAGCCTGCGGCGTCCATTACGGCGGCGAGGTCGACGTGACGGGCGACCAACTCGGTCATCGCCACGACGGCGTCTTGGGCGAACCTGCCGTGCTCGACAGCCGTCACCAAGCCGAGATGCCTTGAGGGAATGGACAATTCGTCAGCTCGCGGGATGGCGCCGAGCACGGGCACGCCGGTCTGCTCGCACGCCTGCCGGAGCACCTGCTCGTGGCGCGGGGTGCCGACCCGGTTGAGGATCACGCCCGCGATCCGGACCGAGTGATCGAACGTCGCGAAGCCGTGCAGTAGCGCGGCGACGCTGTGGCTCTGACCCCTGGCGTCGACGACGAGCACGACGGGCGCCCCGAGCAGACCCGCGACGTGCGCGGTGGAACCTTGGGCGGGGCCGACTGCCTGTTCCGAGATCCGGCCGTCGAACAGGCCCATGACGCCCTCGACGACGGCGATGTCGGCGCCGAGGGTGCCGTGCTGGTAGAGCGGGCCGACCAGTGACTCCCCCACCAGCACCGGATCGAGGTTGCGGCCAGGCAGGCCGGTGGCCAGCGCGTGGTAGCCGGGGTCGATGAAGTCGGGGCCGACCTTGAACGGTGCGACGCGGTGCCCGGCCCTGCGCAAGGCGCCCATCAGCCCGGTGGCCACCGTCGTCTTGCCGCTGCCGGATGCGGGTGCGGCGATCACGACCGCGGGCGTGCTCATTGTCGTTCCCCGCGAACGGAAGGGGTGCTCACCACTCGATGCCGCGCTGGCCCTTGCGGCCGTTGTCCATGGGGTGCTTGACCTTGGTCATCTCGGTAACCAGGTCGGCGGCATCGAGGAGTGCAGGCGGCGCGTCGCGGCCGGTGATCACCACGTGCTGATTGCCCGGGCGGGAGTTGAGGACCTGGACTACGTCCTCGGTGTCCAACCATCCCCACTTCAGCGGATAGGTGAACTCGTCGAGCACGTAGAAGTCGTGCCGGTCCTCGGCGAGCCTGCGGGAGATCTCGGTCCAGCCGTCGGCGGCCGCGGCAGCATGATCGTCGACCGTGCCGTCCTTGCGCGCCGGCTTTCTCGTCCACGACCAGCCCGCGCCCATCTTGTGCCATTCCACAGGGCCGCCGATGCCCTGCTCGTCGTGCAGGCGGCCGAGTTCGCGAAAGGCCGCCTCCTCGCCCACCTTCCACTTGGCGCTCTTGACGAACTGGAACACCGCGACGTCGAAGCCCTGATTCCAGGCGCGCAACGCCATCCCGAACGCCGCGGTGGACTTGCCCTTGCCAGGCCCGGTGTGCACCGCGAGCAGGGGGGCGTTGCGCCGCGCCTTGGTGGTCAGCCCGTCGTCGGGAACGGTGAGCGGTTGGCCCTGTGGCATCGAATGTCTCCTGCCGGTAGATCAAGCGGCGCCGAGCTCGGCCCCGGACTTCACCAAGCGGGTCAGCGCGTCCGCCCGCAGCTCGGAGAGCCGGACCGCCGGCGCGCCAAGATGGTTGGCCAGGTCCTCGGCCAAACCCAGTCTCACATAGGATGTCTCGCAGTCCACCACGACCGCTGCGGCGCCCTCGGCGCGCAGCAGTCTGGCTGCGCTCCTGGTGCGGCCAAGCGGGTCGGGACCGCCGGTGGCGCGGCCGTCGGTGAGCACCACCACCAGACTGCGGCGCGCGCGGTCACGAGTCCGCTCGCGCAACACCACGTCCCGCGCCGCCAGCAAGCCCTGCGCCAGCGGGGTCTTACCACCGGTGTCGAACCGCGCCAGCCTGCGGCTCGCGATGTGCACCGACGACGTCGGCGGCAACACCAGTTCTGCCTGCTGTCCGCGGAAGGTGATGACGGCGACCTTGTCGCGGCGCTGATACGCGTCGCGCAGCAGCGACAGCGTGGCCCCGCCGACGGCCGCCATCCGGTCGCGTGCGGCCATCGACCCCGAGGCGTCGACGACGAAGATCACCAGATTGCCTTCGCGCCCTTCGCGAATCGCGCGCCGCACGTCGTCTGTGCCCACCGCGACCCGGCCGGGCTGCCGTTGCCGTCGCGCGGCGGCAAGCAGGGTGCCGAACACGTGCAGGCCGTGTCCGGCATCGGGATCGTCGGTGGCCGACACGGTCGTCCCCGTCCGGTTCCTGGCCCGCGACCGACGGCCAGGTGCGCCCTCCCCAACCCCTGGCACCACCAGCGCCTTGGTCCGGAAGGCCGCCGAAGCCGGTGCATTGGGACGCGAGCCACCCGAGTGCGAACCGCCATGGGGCGCAGCCTGATCCGGCGTCTCACCGGTGTGCCCACCACCGCCGCCGGGCGGATCGGGCTCCGGGTCGTGCTCGGGTTCTGGCGGGGGGTCACCGGCCTGCGCGAGTGCCTCGTTGAGCTGTTCGGGGTCGAGCCCCGGATCGTCGAAGGGGTCGCGACGGCGCCGGTGCGGCAGGGCCAGCTCGGCAGCGACCCGAATGTCCTCCGCGCCAACGGTCGGGACATTCTCCCGTCTGGTTTCCCCCGTCGCTCCGCTCGCCCAGGCATCGGCTGCGCGCAATGCCGCATGCGCCACCGCAGTTCGCGCCACCACCAGATCGGCACGCATGCCGTCCACGCCGAAGGCCGCGCACAGCGACGCGATGCGCCGCAATTCGCCGTCCGGCAGCACCACGTCGGCCACCGCCGCGCGAGCTGCCGCGATCCGGCGGGCCAAACCCGCGTCGTCGTCGGCGTAGCGCGCGGCGAACGCTTGCGGGTCGGCCTCGAACGCCATGCGCCTGCGGATCACCTCGACGCGCACGTCTACGTCGCGTGACGCGAACACGTCGACCGTCAACCCGAATCGGTCGAGCAACTGCGGCCGCAGTTCTCCCTCTTCGGGATTCATGGTGCCGATCAAGACGAAGCGGGCCTCGTGGCTGTGCGAGATGCCGTCGCGCTCCACGTGCACCCGGCCCATCGCGGCCGCGTCGAGCAGCACGTCGACCAGGTGGTCGTGCAGCAGGTTGACCTCGTCGACATAGAGCACTCCGCCGTGCGCGCGGGCCAGCAGTCCCGGGGAGAACGCGTGCTCGCCGTCGCGCAGGACCTTCTGCAGGTCTAGTGACCCGACCACGCGGTCCTCGGTTGCGCCGATGGGCAATTCGACGAGGCGGGCATCGCCGTCGACCGCGGACAGCACGGTCGCGAGGCCGCGCACGGCCGTCGACTTCGCGGTGCCCTTCTCGCCGCGGATCAGCACGCCGCCGATCTCGGGCCGGACCGCGCACAGCACCAGCGCAAGGCGCAGCTGATCCTGTCCGACGAGGGCGCTAAACGGGTAGGAGGCCGTCACGAGTTGCCGTGAATTCCGGCGCGCACCATCGGGACGTGCGGAATGCCGTCGTCGAGGAACTCCTCGCCGGAACGGACGAACCCGTGCTTGGAGTACATCTCCTCCAGGTAGGTCTGTGCGTTGATGTGGCACGGGTAGTCGCCAACCTCGGCCAGCGCGGCCTGCATCAGCCGGTTGGTGTGCCCATGGCCGCGGTAGTTGCGCTTGGTGCACACCCGGCCGATCCGGAACACCTTCTCCCCACCGGGATGTTCCTCCATCAACCGCAGCGTCGCGATGACTCCTCCATCGGGGTTCTCCAACCAGAAGTGGCGGGTCTCGGCGAGCAGATCTCGCCCGTCCAGTTCCGGATATGGCGTTGCCTGCTCGACGACGAACACCTCGACGCGCAGCTTGAGCAATTCGTACAACGTGGCAGCGCCGAGATCCTTGGCCCAGCTCCGCCGCGGAGCGACCATCACGAAGTCACGGCTGGCACTTCATTGGCCTGCCGGTCGAGCTTGAGCGCCTTGGTGCCCCAGTCCCACACCTCCGCGAACAGCTTTGGCTCGTTGGACAATTCGATGCCCAGCGACGGCACCATCTCCTTGAGCTTGGGCTGCCAGCCCGCGAAACGGTCGGGGAAGCAACGCTCCAGCACGTCCAGCATCGCGGGCACCGCCGTTGAGGCGCCCGGCGACGCCCCGAGTAGGCCCGCCAGGCTGCCGTCGCCGGCCGCGATCACCGTGGTGCCGAACTCCAGTACACCGCCGGCCCCCTTGCGCCGGATCACCTGCACCCGCTGACCCGCGACGTCGAGTTCCCAGTCGGAATCGACTGCGCTCGGCGCGAATTCACGCAGCGCGTCCACCCTGTCGGCCTCGCTGAGTCGCAGCTGGCCGACGAGGTAGTTCACCAGGCTCATCTCGGTGAGTCCGACACCAAGCATCGAAACCAGGTTGTTGGGCTTGACCGAGAACGGCAGGTCGGTGATCTTGCCCTGCTTGAGGAACTTCGGCGACCAGCCCGCGAACGGGCCGAACAACAGCCAAGACTTGCCGTTGATGACGCGGGTGTCCAAGTGCGGCATGGACATCGGCGGCGCTCCCATCGGCGGCTGGCCGTACACCTTGGCCTGATGTGCGGCCGCCAGGGTCGGATCGCCCGTGCGGAGGAACTCGCCGCCGACCGGGAAGCCGCCGAAACCCTTGGCCTCCTTGATGCCCGACTTCTGCAGCAGTGGCAGGGCGCCGCCACCGGCGCCCACGAAGACGAACTTCGCGTCGATCTTGCGCTTCGCGCCGGTGCGACGGTTGGTCACCTTCAGCGTCCAGCGGCCATCCGACCCCTGACGCAGGTCGACCACTTCGTGTCCGAACAGCGTCGTCGTACCGCGCTGGGCGCCGTAGCCGATGAGTTGGCGTGACAGCGAACCGAAGTCGACGTCGGTGCCGTCCGTGGTCCAGTTCAGTGCGACGGGCTCGGAGAAGTTGCGCTTGGCGGCCATCAGCGGCAGCCTGCGGGCGAACTCGTCTTCGTCGTCGATGTACTCCATGGACGCGAACAGCGGGTTCTTGATCAGCGTTTCGCGTCGGCGCTTGAGGTAGTCGAGGTGCTCGGCACCGTGCACGAAGGACACGTGCGGGATGGGGTTGAGGAAGCTGCGCACGTCGGGCAACACGCCGTTCTCGACGGCATGCGCCCAGAACTGGCGGGAGACCTGGAACTGCTCGTTGACGTGAACGGCCTTGGTGATCTCGATGGTGCCGTCGGACCGCTGCGGGGTGTAGTTCAACTCACACAGCGCCGAGTGCCCCGTGCCCGCGTTGTTCCACGGATCGCTGCTCTCGGCTGCGGCGCCGTCGAGGCGTTCGATCAGCGTGATCGACCAGTCGGGCTCGAGCATCCGCAGCAGTGCACCGAGCGTCGCGCTCATGATGCCCGCGCCGACCAGCACGACATCCGTCTTCGTAGTCTTGGATCCGTTGGGCTCAGACACCTGTTCGTTGATCCTTCGCAATCGCACGTCCGCCTGATACGGCCTACCTGACTAGTAGGTTATCCCGCCGCTGGATGCGGCAATCCGTCAACCGGCCTCCGCTGACGTCCGTTACATCACAGTGCGCGGTTAAGGTAGCTGTCGTGAGTTCGTCGGCGTCCGGATGGGAGCCCGACGTGCTGCCCGATTACTGGCGGCAGACCATTGCTCTCGGCCCGGATCCCGACGGTGAGGGCGAGCTGGTCGCCACGCTCGTCCGGCGCGGTGAGGCGAAGGATGCCAAGCACGCCGTGCTCGCCCTCCACGGTTACACCGACTACTTCTTCAACGCCGAGCTCGGCGATCACTTCGCCGTCCGCGGTTTCGCGTTCTACGCCCTTGACCTGCACAAGTGCGGCCGATCGCGGCTACCGGGTCAGACGCCGCACTTCACCACCAATCTGGCCAGTTACGACGCGGAGCTGGACCGTGCACTGAAGGTCATCGCCGCCGACACCGACGACGCGAGGGTGTGTCTGTACGGACATTCCGCAGGCGGGCTCATCGTCACCCTGTGGCTGGACGGGCTGCGCCGCCGCGGTCAGACCGCCGCGAGAAACGTCGCCGCGCTGGTACTCAACAGCCCGTTCTTCGATCTGCACGGCCCGGCCATCCTGCGCACCCCACCCACGGCAGCGGCACTGGTCGCGCTGGCCAGGGTGCGCAAGATGCAGATCATCCGCAAGCCCACCCCGGGTGGTTACGGCAGCAGCCTGCACCGCGACTACTCCGGCGAGTTCGAGTACAACCTGGACTGGAAACCGCTCGGCGGGTTCCCGGTGACGTTCGGCTGGATCAATGCGATCCGTCGCGGGCAGGCGCGGCTACACCGCGGGCTCGACGTCGGTGTGCCCAACCTGATCCTGCGGTCCGACCACAGCGTCAAGGAGGCACCCGATCCCGAGCTCATTCAGCGGGGCGACGCCGTTCTCGACGTCGCCCAGATCGCCCGTTGGTCGGGATGCGTCGGCAACCACACCACCGTCGCCCCGATCACCGACGCCAAGCACGACGTCTTCCTGTCGCTGTCAGCGCCCCGCGCTGCGGCCTACCGCGAGTTGGACGGTTGGCTGGACCGACACCTCGGGACCGAATCCCACGAGACCGAACCCCAGAACGGCACTCTGCCAAGCACGACACGATCTGAACAGGGCTGACACTTGGAGCACTACGACCTGACCATCATCGGAACCGGTTCGGGCAACAGCATTCCCGATCCCTCCTTCGATCCCAGGTATCAAACGATGCGCGTGGCGATCTGCGAGGAGGGCACGTTCGGCGGAACCTGCCTGAACGTCGGTTGCATCCCCACCAAGATGTTCGTCTACGCCGCCGAAGTCGCCGAGATCATAAGGAACAGTTCGCGTTACGGCGTCGACTCGAGCATCGAGAAGGTGCGCTGGCCCGACATCGTTTCGCGGGTGTTCGGCCGCATCGACCCGATCGCGGCCGGCGGCGAGTCGCACAAGCGGAGCCTGCCCAACGTGTCGGTGTACGCGAGCCACACCCGGTTCGGCCCCACCCAGCCCGACGGCCGGTACACGCTGTGCACCGAGGCGGGCGATGAGTTCACCTCCGATCAAGTGGTGATCGCCGCCGGTTCGCGGGTCCGCATTCCCCCGGCGATCACCGAATGCGGCGTGCACTACGAGACCAGCGACACGATCATGCGGATCCCCGCGCTGCCGGACCATCTGGTGATCGTCGGCGGCGGTTTCGTGGCTGCGGAGTTCGCGCACGTCTTCTCGGCGCTGGGCGTGCACGTCACCATCGTGGTGCGCGGCGACGGGCTGCTCACCCACTGTGACGATGCGATCTGCCACCCCTTCACCGCGTTGGCATCCAAGAAGTGGGATCTGCGCACCCACGAGAACGTCATCGGGTCCCATCAGGACGGTGACCGGATCGTGCTCGAGCTCGACGACGGGAAGACCCTCGGTGCCGACATGCTCCTGGTCGCCACCGGGCGCATCTCGAATGGCGATCGGCTCGACGCCGAACTGGCGGGTGTCGACCTGAAGGACGGCATGGTGGTGGTCGACGAGTATCAGCGCACCACGGCGCGCGGCATCTACGCGCTCGGCGACGTGTCATCGGAGTATCAGCTCAAGCACGTCGCCAACCACGAGATGCGCGTCGTGCGGCACAACATGCTCAAGGACTGGGACGACACCGCCGCGATGACCAAGAGCGACCACCGGTACGTCCCGTCAGCGGTGTTCACCGAGCCGCAGATCGCGACGATTGGCCTCACCGAGGCGGAGGCGATCGAAGCCGGTTACGACATTGCGGTCAAGGTGCAGCGCTACGGCGACACCGCCTACGGCTGGGCCATGGAGGACGAGCACGGCATCGTCAAGCTGATCGGCGATCGCGCCACCGGCAAGATCCTCGGCGCGCACCTGATGGGGTATCAGGCGTCATCGCTGATTCAACCGATCATTCAGGCGATGAGCCTCGGTCAGACCGCGAAAGAGGTTGCCAGTGGCCAGTACTGGATCCACCCGGCGCTCGCGGAGGTCATCGAGAATGCCTTGCTCGGCCTGACTTAGCCGTAGCGCTCCTCGACCCGCCCGAAGCGCCAGACGGCGAGGGCGATCAGCCAGACCACCACGAACATCCCGACGATCACGAAGCCGACGGACTCGAGGTTGGCCGAGGCGATGAAGGCAAGCGGGCCCGACTCGATGCCGAGCCGGTCGACGAGCAGGCCGGTCAGCACGATCACGCCGATGATGAGGGCGACCATCACCGACAGCACAGTGACGGTGAGGTTGTAGTACACCTTGCGGATCGGCTTGAGGAACGCCCAGCCGTAGGCCCGTGACATGAAGATGCCGTCGAGTGCGTCGAACAGGCTCATCCCGGCGGCGAACAGCACGGGCAGAACCAGGATGGCGTACCAGGGCAGCGTGAACGCCGCCGTCCCCGCCGCCAGCACCAGCAGCGCCACCTGCGTCGCGGTGTCGAACCCGAGGCCCATCAGCAGTCCGACCGGGTAGAGATGCCACGGCTTGCTCACGCGGCTCATGACGCGTCCGAGCAGCCGTGCCAGGAAGCCGCGGCTGTTGAGTTGGCGTTCCAGTTCGGCCTCGTCGAACTGACCGCTGCGCATGTTGCGGAACACCTTGGCGATGCCGACGACGGCGAACAGGTTGGTCAATCCGATCAGGATGAGGAAGGTGCCCGCCACCACCGAGCCGATCAGCCCGAGGGTCTGCAACATCGGTGAACCCTCGTCCTGCACGGGGCCGACGAGCGCCCGCACGCCAAGGGCGAGCAGGAACGCCAGTCCGAACACGACGCTGGAGAGCCCCAACGAGAACCAGAACCCTGCGGACAGCGAGCGCGTCCCCTCCCCGACCAGCTTCCGCGTGGTGTTGTCGATCACCGCGATGTGGTCGGCGTCGAAGGCGTGGCGCACGCCGAGTAGGTAGGCGGTCACACCGAGTCCGACGCTGAAGACGCCTGCCGACCCGAGCGTGATGTGCTGGGGCGCGACGCCGAGAACGAGGACTCCCCAACCGAACACGTGCAGGAACAGCACGACGCCGCCGATCCCGGCGATCGACGTCCAGTCGGTTCTGTCGAGTCGGGTCGCCACGTTGGTTTCTGGTTGTGTGGCGATGGATCCGACAGTCATTCTCCGAGCCTATGCCCGGAACCGATCGTCTGTCTAGCTGTTCAGATGATCAGGAATGACGGGCACCGATCCAGTGCAGCAGATCGTGCACGATCTCGTCCTCGAGACGGTAACTGACGGCGCGGCCCACCCTAGTGCTGGTCACCCAGCCCTGTTGACGCAGCACCCGAAGCGCTTGGGAGGTGGCGTTTTCCGACCGGCCGACGGCGGCGGCCAGATCACTGACGCAGATTCCCGGCGCCCGGTGCAGGCTCAGCAGGATCTCCAGCCGGTTGGGATCGGACAGCAGATCGAAGCGCTGCGCCCAGCCCGTGGTGTCGACGTCGGCAAGTGCCGACGACGCACGTTCGATCTGTGCAGTCGCGGCGCCATGCGCCGGCGCCTGGTCACGGTGCTCCACACCTGCAATTTAGTCCAGAAAGCCGTGCAACAGAGCGCTCGACGCTCAGATGCCTCAGTCGACGCAGGGGATTTGTCCGCTGTTGATGGGCTGCCCCTGGTCGGGGGCGCTGTCCACGGCTGTGTCACCCGCGGCGGGCGAGGGCATCGAATCGAGCAAGCTAGTCGGAGCGACGTAGCCCGCGCCGAGCACGATCCGGACGTGGTTGGCTGGCACGGCGGCGTCGGCCCGCGGTTCGGTGTCCAGCCCAAGCAGGGTTGCCAGTTCGCGTCCGACGGAGTCGGCCGCTGTGCTCGTGGAAA
>JAOPVF010000105.1 GCA_025963195.1 Mycobacterium sp.
GCGCTGAAACCGGCGAGCACGACGGACACATGGGCCGCCGTCTCGGCGACCGTCCAGTCGGTGCCCGCCGCGGGGGACCCGATGTCATCGGTCTGCCGCAGCAGCTCGGCGAACCGCCCAGCAGCCACGCTGATCGCCGCCCGGGCCGCCTCGCGGTCTAGTGCCACTACTGTCTTGGTGTGAATGGTCATGGTGATCTCCTCGGGTCGGGATCAATCGACTATCCGACGTCGCCGGCGCGAGATCATCGGTCCGGACGCGTAAATCGGCGCGGCAGGGTGTCGTAGACCTGCACGGCTGGGCGGGCAAATCTACGCGGTTCCGCCGATGTTTGGCGGTACCTGGTCGCCGCATGCTGGCTAGCATGAGCGAAGTTGACCCACGCGTGGACACGCCATTGAACTGGAGCGACCTAGGTGTGAGCGAGCTTCCGACCGGAACGGCGACGTTGCTGCTGGCCGACGTCGAGGGCTCGACGCGACTGTGGCAGACCCAACCAGAGGAGATGACGGCCGCCATCGCGCGGCTGGATCGAACTCATCAGCAGAGATGAGGAGTCGAACGATTTTCGTCAGGTCGCGGACGCCGGATACGCCACCAACCGGTGCGGTGAATGGACCAGTCACGCTCAGCCCGCCCGCATGCGGCAACCACTAAACCGCAGAACATCAGTGGGCGATGCGGATACACACCGCCCTAGCCCCCATGTACGACCCGGGCCCCGCGGATATACGCCCCGGGGTCCGCGCATCTACGCGTTCTGACTGAAGATCTCACGGCCCCGACACCGCATAGTCGACTCGTGGCCAGCGATACCCACCGCGGAGTAGACGGCGAAATGTCGACGACGACAACGGGAATGGTCCCGCTCCACGGCTCAGATCACAGACAGAAGACACGGAAGGCAACGCAATGAAGAAGTTTGGATTTGCCACGGCTGTGGCGATCGGTTTGGGCAGTCTCGGCATGTTTGGCGGTGCGGGCACCGCTGTTGCCGACGGCTTGCAGGTCTCGCCGCCAGCGGTCATCGACCCGGACGGCTTTCAAAACTACGACACCTCATCTCACCCGGCCGCCTCGTCCTATCCGGCGGCCCCGTCTTGGCCGGGGTAGTCGTCACGACAGCGAGAGTGCGCTGAGGGGTGCTGCGCTCTCGCTGTCGTGATTCGCGGATCGTCTTACCAACACACGAGCAAGAGGCTGACACGCACCGCGGAAGTAGCCGCCGAATGCCGTCAGCCACAACGGGAATGGTTTCATCCTGCGGCTCACGTCGCAGGGAGAACACGCCGAAAGCAGCGCAATGAAGTAGTTGGCTTTGCCACGGCTGTGGCCATCGATCGGTATTGCCAGCACCAAGCGGTGACGCATGGCCATCCCCGCACGCGGCGACATATCGGCAGCAGCAAGGGGAATGAACGCGTTCCCCGGCAATGTCTCACAAACTCACGAACAAGAAGGTGACCGCATGCCGTACTTTCCTGCCTCACAAAGATATGCGTTGCCCTACCGGGCGATCGCGATGCGCCGCGAACGGGACATGCTCCTGCGCGCCGCGGAAGAAGCCGCGGGCCGCGGATCGCCCACAGTCCTGGCGTCCAGCCGATCGGACCGTCGCGTCAACGGCGGGCCAGGCGCTTCCAACCTCAAACTCGTAGCCGATGAGGACGGCTTCGGAGCCCAAGGCGGAGACCCCGGGCGCGGCGTCGACATGGACTTGAGCACCTGCGTCAACCGTTACGGCCCTGCGCCAGCGGCGATCGCGGCGCTGCGATCCATCACCCCGGCCGAGGTACTACTGCACCCCTACGACGCTGCCGAGCGCCTCGTCGACCTGTATCGCTGGGCGACCGGCGTACGAGACGGCGCGTTCATCGCCGGGCGCGGAGCCAGCGAGTTCATCTGGGCCATGGGCCGCGAACTCGACCCCGCCGACGTTCAGGTGCCGATGCCTGCTTACACCGATTACCTCAAGGCCTTCCCCGGCCGCGGGTTCAGTCTGGCCGGTGAGCAGATTCCCTCAGTGGAACAGGTCGACGCAGCACTCGACAAGGGCGGGCTGGTCATCATCTCCAACCCGCACAATCCCACCGGTACACTCCTTGATCCGAAGGACCTGATAGCCACGGCTGACGCCCACCCCGCCGCGACACTCGTCGTCGACGAGTCCTACGTCAACTTCACCGCGAATCCGCTCCGATGGTCGGCGCTGGGTTGTGATGTTCCCAATCTCGTTGTGCTGCGCTCGACGTCGAAGTTCTACGGCATCGCCGCAATGCGGGCCGGAATCGCCTGGTGCGCCGATCACGAACGGCTCAAGAGGCTGTTCGGCAAGCAGGAGAACTGGGGTCTGTCGGGTGTCGACGTGCACGCAGCATGTGCCGCGGTACGCGACTTCCACTGGACGGTGCACTCGCGGTCGTGGATGCATGCCGACAACGCGTGGCTGGCCGAGATGCTCACCGATATCGATGGTCTCGAGCCTTGGTGCAATACGAACGTCCACTTCCAGTACGCGTGCTGTGCACGCTCCGACGACGTCGCGACGGTGTTTCAACGTCACGGCATCGGAGTGCGCGTGCTCAGTGCTGCCCACGGCGTCTACCCCGACGCGTTGCGGATCGTCGCGCCGCGCACTGATGAGCGCGAACGCTTCGCTGCGGCCATCGCCGACATTCGCGAGGAGCTCGCGGGCGCAGTCACGACAATGCAACCCACACCAGTCAGGGTCCGCCGAGCCGCGGCTCAAACGTTGGCGCCATGACGACCGCGCAGACCTGGCCGGATCCCGTGACTTTGGTCCACGCAAACGAGACTTGTTCGTCGAGATATATATCGATTGTCACCTATTCGTGCAGCAGATGGTGAAAGCGACAGCACCGGAGGCCGATTCGTCGTCGATGCTCACCTCAACCCAGGCGGCCGGCGTCTCTTCGTCTG
>JAOPVF010000110.1 GCA_025963195.1 Mycobacterium sp.
TTGTGGACGGTCGATCCGTAGCGCGAGTACTCGGCCGCGGTCGCGTTGGCGGCTTGCTCCATGCCGGTGAGGATCTGCCCTGCCAACGCGCCTCCCCCGGTCGCGTCGAACGCGAGCGTCGCCGACGTCGCCTTCAGTGCCTCGAGGAGATCCGACGCGAACGTCGGCGAACCCGAATTGCAGACGTGGACGGCGCCGAGCGACCTGAGCAGGTCCTCCTGGTCGGGCTTGCGGACGACGTTGACGAGCGGAATGCCGTCCGCGAGGCACAATTTGACGAGCATCTGACCGAGATTGGATGCCGCGGCGGTGTGCACCAGAGCCGAGTGCCCCTCGCGGCGCATCGTTTCGACCATTCCGAGAGCGGTCAACGGGTTCACGAAGGAGGATGCCCCATCCCTGGCCCGCGTCCCGTCGGGCAGAACGAGACATGCGGCCGCATTGACCACACGGAACTGCGAGTACATCGCGCCGCCGGCCACCCCCACCATCTTGCCGAGAAGGGCCTGGGCCGCCGGCGACGAGCCGGCGGCGACGACGGTGCCCGCACCCTCGTTTCCCACGGGAAGCGATTGGTCGACGCGTGCCGAAAGCCCGCCAAGGGAGCCATCTTTCAACGCTGCCGTGACGACGGGGCGCTGCGGCGTGCCCGCCACCGTCGCCGTGGACATATCGGCGGTGGCGGTGAGCAGCCCCAGGTCTGACGGATTGATCGGCCAGGCCTCCACCCGAACCACCACCTCATCGGCGCGGGGCGCTGGAACCGGGACGTCGTGCAGCGAGAGCTCGAGCGTGCCGTGCGACGTCACCAGCGAGCGCAGTTGCAACGCATTCTCGGGCAGATCGGCGGTCATCGGCCTCCTCGTTCCTGTCGCGTTCCGTCTGCGACGGTACTCCCGCGCCTCCGTTCGACGACGAGCACACTGATCAGCACCGCGGGCCCGTCGACACCGTCCGTCTAGTGCGGTCGGGCTCAGGACTGGTAGCGTTTTTAAGGCGCCTATATCAATCTAGTTGATATAGGTCGGAGCGAAGACGAGAGGTGAACGAATGAGCCAACGTTCAAGGGGCAGGACTGTCCTGGCCAAAGTCTGGCTGCCGCTGGTCGCTGTCATCGCCGTCGCTGTGGGTGCGCTGTGCATGTCGAAGGTGCATCAGGCGTCCGCCCCGGGCCCCGTCCTCGCAGTCAACGGCCCCCAGGCCCCTGAGGAGTTCGTTCCCAAGCAGCTCACGTATGAGTTGGACGGCGACCTCGGCGACAGCGGGTTGCTCTCCTACATCGACATCGACGGTCATCCGCACACGGTGAACCTCGAGACGTTGCCCTGGTCGCACACCGAGACCACCACGCTGACCGTCGTCTCCGGCAGCATCTCGGCGCAGGTCCGTGGCGGCGAGGTCCACTGCCGAATGCTGGTGAATGGCGTTGTCCGCGACGACCAATCGGCGACACGTCAGAACGCGGACGTCACCTGCAGGGTGAAGTCCGCGTGAGCGCACATCAGGCCGGCCGGCCGTTCTTTCCAAGAGCCGTCCGTGTCCTGGCCATCCCGATCATCATCTTCTGGGGCCTGGTCGCCGTAACGACCAACACCTTCATTCCCAAGGTAGAAGACGTCGCGACCGAGCTTGCAGGCCCGATGATTCCGACGTACGCGCCGTCCCAGGTCGCGATGCTGCACATCGGCGAGAAGTTCCAGGAGTCCACGTCCACCAGCCTCACGATGGTCGTGCTGGAGGCCGACCACCCGTTGGACGACAAGGACCACCAGTACTACGACGACCTGATGAAGCGGCTGAAGAACGACCCCCAGCACGTGCAATACGTGATGGATCTGTGGGGTAAGCCGATCACCGCGGCCGGTGCACAGAGCGTCGACGGCAAGTCCACTTATGTGCTGTTGCGTCTCGCCGGTGACATCGGGCAGATCGAGGCCAACAGATCCGTCGATGCCGTCCGCGACATCATCGCGAACGACACCCCACCACCGGGACTCAGGGTCTACGTCAGTGGCGCGGCGCCACTGGCTTCGGACACGCTGACGATCGCGAACTCGAGCCTGAACAACATCACGATCGTGACGATCGTCTTGATCATCTTCATGCTGCTCCTGGTCTACCGCTCCCCCAGCACGGTGTTGATGCCGCTGGCCACCGTGCTGTTCGAGATGCTGATCGCCAAGGGCGTCGTGTCCACTCTCGGGCACTTCGGGGTCATTCCACTCTCGTCGTTCGCGGTGAACATCACCATCTCGCTGACCCTGGGGGCCGGAACCGACTACGGCATCTTCCTGATGGGCCGCTACCAGGAAGCCCGCCAACTCGGCGAGAGTCGAGAAGACGCGTACTACACCGCATTCCGCAGTGTGTCGCCCATCATCATCGGTTCCGGGTTGACCATCGCGGGCGCCGGTTTCTGCCTGAGTTTCGCGCGACTCGACTACTTCCACACCATGGGACCAGCCGTCGCCATCGCCATGCTGTTCACGATCGCGGCGGCGCTCACGCTCGGGCCTGCCCTCCTGACGGTGGGCAGCCTCTTCGGGCTCTTCGACCCGAAGCGATTGGTCAGGGGACACCTCTATCGACGGATCGCCGCGAGCGTGGTGCGGTGGCCGGTGCCCATCCTCGCGGCCAGTTGCGCCGTCGTCATGGTTGGGGCGGTCTTCGTGCCGACCGATCGGGTGAGCTACGACGACCGCACATACCAACCGGCCGATGCTCCCGCCAACCAAGGCTTTGCGGCATCGGATCGGCACTTTCCGCCGAGCAAGCTTTTCAGCGAGATGCTGATGGTCGAGTCGGATCACGACATGCGGAACTCGGCGGACTTCATTTCACTCGACCGTGTTGCCGGGGCTCTCATCCGCGTGCCCGGGGTCGCCATGGTGCAGAGCATCACCAGACCGTTGGGCCGACCACTCGATCGCGCAACCATTCCCTACCTGTTCACCACGCAGGGCGGTGGCAGCGGTCAACAGCTGCCCTTCAACCAGTCGCAGAACAGCGATACCGACAAGCAGGCGCAGATCCAAGCGGAGACCGTGGAGACGCTGGGCAAGACGATCGACCTCACCCAGAAGTTGGCCGATATTCTGCACAACACAGTCCTCACCTTCGAAAATCTGCAGGCAGTCACCGACGAAGTCAACGACAACATCTCGAATCTCGACGACTTCATGCGGCCACTCAAGGCCTACTTCTACTGGGAGCCGCACTGTTTCGACATCCCCGTGTGCTACGCGTTCAAATCGCTGTTCGACGGGCTTGACGGCCTCGACGCCCTCGACGAGCAGATTCACAACGCCGTCGGTGACTTCCAGGCAATGGACGCGCTCATGCCCCAGATGGTTGCCCAGTTGAAGATCCAGCGGGACGAGACGGCCGCGTTGCAGGCCGTCATCGTCAACTCGTACGGTCCTGCACATCTGCAGTCCACGCAGACCGACCAGACCTTCGACGATTTGATCAACGTGGGCAACGACTTCGACAAGTCTCGCAGTGATTCCTACTTCTACATGCCACGAGAAGCCTTCGACAACGAGGACGTCAAAACCGGCATGACACTGATGATGTCGCCGGACGGCAAGGCAGCACGCTTCATCGTCACCCACGAGGGCAACGCCATGGGCCCAGAAGGCATCGAACACGTAGAAAAGTTTCCCGAAGCCATCCAGATAGCGCTGAAGGAAACGTCGTTGGCGGGCGCCAAGATCTACATCGGCGGTGCAGGCTCGAACAATCTTGACATCAAGACCTACGCCGCGTCGGATCTGCTCATCGTGGCGATCGCCGCGTTCATCCTGATCTTCCTGATCATGTTGTTCATCACGCGAAGTCTGAGGGCCGCCTTGGTCATTCCCGGCACGGTGGCCTTCTCGTTCGCCGGTGCATTCGGTCTCTCGATCCTCGTCTGGCAGCACCTGGTCGGCTTGCACCTGCACTGGCTGGTGCTGCCGCTGACGTTCATCATCCTGGTGGCCGTCGGTTCGGACTACAACCTGCTGCTGATCTCCCGCGTCAAGGAAGAGTTGGGAGCCGGGATACACACTGGTCTCATCCGCGCATTGGGAAGCACTGGTGGCGTTGTGACTTCGGCAGGTCTGGTTTTCGCGTTCACCATGTTGGCGATGCTCACCAGCGATCTGCGGACCATCGGTCAGGTGGGGTCGACGGTGTGCATGGGCCTGCTGCTCGACACGCTGATCGTGCGTACGTTCATCGTGCCGTGCCTCCTGAGGATTCTCGGGCCATGGTTCTGGTGGCCGACGCTGGTGCGCACCCGTCCGTTGCGGCAGGTGTCGGACTTTGGAGTCAAGCAATGATGCACAGCGTGTGGACACTGCCGACGGTCATCGCCTTCGTGTTCGTCGTGATCTTCGCCGGGATTGCCGCCGTTGACGTGGCGCGGCTGGGACGCCGACCGACACTGCCGATCAGCGATGAAATTGGCGGCATACCAAGGGTTCTGCGCAAGCTGCAGAAACGTGAACCGATGTCCGATGAAGAGTTGGCCGTTGCGAGGCAAGCCGTTTCCGATCGCGGGTCGTTCATGGCCCTCTGCATCCCCTTGGCGATCTTCGCCATCGGATGCTTCTACGTCTTCGGCAGCCTCGACTACGCGCACTTGCACGGGATAACGCCCTCCGAGCGCACATTTCTGGGCGTGATCCCGATGTTCACGTCGACGAACCTGGCCATTCGGATGATCAAGAGCGCCAGCCTGAGAAGGCGATTGCCGAAGAAGGTCGTGGCGCAGCCGAAGGCGTGACCGTCAGAACGGGTTGCCCTGGGCCGAGGTCATCGACCGTTCGAACAAGGACCTCAGGACCTCATGCGACGCTGACGACGTGCGCCGCGGAGTCGCCGATGGCGGCCTGGCTGTCGCCGATCATGGTGCGCAACAACGCTTCTTGCTCTCGTTGGCCGCGAGTGTCCGCGCGCCTCATCCCACCGGGAAGAGTAAGGGCAGCCACGCTGCGGGTCACGTTCACCGGAATGCGCAGGAGCGGATACCACGGCGGCACGTAGGCCAGCCCCAAGGCTCGCATCGTGCGCGGCCCGAGGAACCCGCTGGTCACCGAGAGATGCTGTGCTCGTGCGATGCGACGGCGCAGGCCCGGCAAGCTGCGATAATGCCAGGCCATCGGGTCATCGGCCATCGGAACGGCCTGCTGCTTGGTGGACTCGTCGGGCGCCGCGAGCGCTGTGAGCGTGTGGTACAGGATCCGAATGCCGTCGCGAAAGCTGCGAGGCAGCCACTCGTCGTGCACGCCGATCAGCCAACCGGCGTACCGGGTCAGGTGCGCGATGCCGTCGAGTTCGGCGGGCGACGGCACCAATCCCATCGCGATCGCACCGGTAGGCGGGGCGATGAGAGCGCCGACCAGTGTGGCGGCCATGTCGGTCTGATTGACCGGCAGGCCCCATTCCTCGTTGCGCCAGTCGGGCATCGCCGCCACGTGCCGACGGACGAATGCGTGGATCAACCGAACCCGAATCGTGGACCGGTAGCCCACCCCAAGCGGATCGAGACCACCGTCCGAGATCACGTCCATGGCCCACTGCATGGTCTCGGCGAACCGCTTGTTCGAGCCCTTCTCCAGCGCACCGGTCCTTAACAGGGTCTTGTTGAAACCGGAGAATTGGTATCCGCCAAGAAGTGCCACGTCACGCGCGACGTACATCCCGTCGGCGCCACCCCTGCGCAGCGCCCGGGCTCCGCGGCGCAGCTTGTCCCGGTCGACCCAGTCCGGGATCGTCTCGATCCGAACGAAGAACTCGCGCAACGGTTCCGGCGCTTCGGGCACGCTGTCGATGCCCTCGGCAAGCGCACGATCGAACAGCGGCCGCGTCTGCTCCATCCCCGCCGAGGACATCCAGTCGACCAAGCGGTCCATCGGCTCGTCGCCGACCGTCAACCGCTCGCCAAGGCTCCGCCATTGCTCTGGCGTGGGCTTTTGAAGACCCAACAGCTGCGCGAACGACCGAACCATCGCCGGAACGGGGCGCGGATGGTCGGGGTGCCGCGCCGGAATCGCCACGTTCATGTCGATACTCTCCTTTGAGGCGCCAATTTGGATAACGTGCGTGTTCCGAATGTAGATCTGCGAGTATCGTGCTGTCAATGAGACGCGCGGAGGTGGTGCGTGACTACGGCGGCGTGAGTGCGGCAGACCGCCGCGCCGAGCGGCGTCGCAAACTGCTGACCGCCGGACGCCAGATCTGGGGTGAATCGGGCATCACGGACGTGACCGTCCGGGGCGTGTGCAGCGCGGCAGGATTGACCCCGCGCTACTTCTACGAGCAGTTCTCCACCCGGGAAGCGCTACTCTTCGCGGTCTCCGACGACGTACGCGACGAGACGCTTCAGGCCTTCGTCGCTGCCGGCATCGGGGAACCCGGCAGCCTCAGGGACAAGGTGCGGTCGGCGGTGAAGACCTTCCTCGACATCATCGCGGCCGACCCCCACATCCACCGGATCGCCACCAGCGACCTGACGAGCGTTCCTGGCCTGACCGAACACCGCGTGCACGTACTCGACATCATCACCGAACTGGTGATCCAGCACGCCCCGGACATCCTCGGCAGCGACACACCGGATCCCACCGAGCTGCGCCGCACCGCGCTGTTCATGGTCGGCGGCGCCAACCAGATCATCGAAAGCTGGCTCGTGAATCCGGTGGAAGACACCGCCGAGCTGGCGGCCGTCTGCGCCGATCTCTGCGTGGCAGTGGTGCGCGGCGTCATCCGGTCAGCCGAGTTGTAGCACGTCTTAAAGCCCGTACGTCTTGGCGATGATGTCGCGCTGGATTTCACTGGTGCCGCCGACGATGGTGCCGACGACGGTGAGGCGCAGCATGCTTGGCGAGTTCGGTGGCCTTGAGCTTCACCATCGAGGCTTCGCGAGGAAGCAGCGTGTCGGGGTTCTCGTCGACGCGCTGTGCGACGTCGTGCACCAGCAGTCGCGTGGCCTCGATCTCGGTGGCCAGGTCGGCGATGCGCTGCGACAGTGCCTGGAACGACCCGATCGGCTTGCCGAACTGCTGCCGGTCCTTGACGTAGACGAGGGTGTCGTCGAATGCCCGGCGCGCCTGGCCGAGTGCGCCGGCGCCGATGATCACCCGCTCGCCGACATCTCCGACCGCGCGGGCGTGACGCGTGGTGCGTTCCTGCATCACTTCCACACGCGGACCGAGCTCTTCGCGCAGGCCATCGAACATCTGACGGCGCGACAGCGGGACGCGGTGCCACAGTGCGCCGAAACGGTGTCGGCGACCACCCCGCCTGCGGATGCACTGGTGGCCCTGGTCTCGTCGATGACCGCCGGTGAGCTCGGCAGAGCGTCAGTCGAGCTGTACGTGGCGATCCGCCACGACGACGACCTGCGCAAGCACATGCTGCGCGTTCAACACGACCTGACCCACGACGTCCTGGCGATCGCCGCCGAGCTGATCAGGCCGCGCACGTCACCCGATCGGCTGCAGGGCGCATTCTGGATGACCATCAACCTGGTCCGCGGCACCATCGTCGACGACATGCTCGGTCGAAATCCCCAACACCGCAAGGACATCCTCAATCGTTGGACCGATCTCGCCGCGGTGGCACTGGCTGCGCCGTGAACGCTCAGCCCCGTCGCTTGATGTACTCCCGATAGGCCTCCGCGGCGGCCGCCAACTCCGGCCTGGCGTCGAGCACGGGTTGCAGCTTCTTCTTCGCTTCCTCGCGCTTGTACGGCAGGAATTCGGTCGGGAAGTTGCCCTCGTGCGGGCGGTAGTCCCGCAGCACGCGGCGCGCGACGGTGGCGATGTGCACCTCGTCGACACCGTCGGCGATGCCCATGGTCGGGGCGCCCGCATACATCGCCTGGATCGGAGTCAGGTCGGTGGTGCCCAGCGAGCCGAGCACGTGCAGCGCGTTGAACGAGACCTCGCGCAGCACCTTGGCCATCGTGAACTTGACGGCGGCGATCTCGGTGCGCGCCTCCATGGTCGAGGTGTTGTCGATCTTCCACGCCGTTTCGAGCACGAACAGCCGCAGCATCTTGATCATCGCGTAGGACTCGGCGATCTTCTCCTGCACCATCTGGTGTTCGGAGATGATCTTGCCGTGCGACTCGCGGGACAGCGCGCGTTCGCACATCATGTCGAAGGCGAGGTTGCACTGCGCGATGGTGCGCATGGCGTGGTGGATGCGCCCGCCGCCAAGTCGGCGCTGCGCCAACGTCTTTGCACCGTTCGGTGGCCCCAGCAGGTGATCGAGCGGCACCCGCACGTCGGTGTAGACGATGTGGTTGTGGTTGCGTGGCTCGGGCATGATCTGCACGCCCGGCGTCTCGCGCGGCACCACGAACATGCCGTTGGTGCACATCACGAACAGGATGTCGGCCACGCGGCCCGCCGAGGTGAACCACTTCTCGCCGTTGATCACCCACTCGTCGCCGTATTGGACGGCGTGGGTCTTGAACAGGCTCGGATCGCTGCCGCCTTGCGGTTCGGTCATCGAGTACGCCGAGAACATGTCCTGGTTCAGCAGCGGCTTGAGCCAGCGTTCCTTCTGCTCTTCGGTGCCGTAGGCGGCGAGCATCTCCATGTTGCCGGTGTCGGGTGCCGACGCCCCGAACATGTGCGGTGCGCCCGCGTAACGTCCGATGATCTCGTTCAGCAGACCGAGCTTGAGCTGACCGAATCCGGGCCCGCCGAGCTCCTCGTCGAGGAAGATCGCCCACAGTCCCTGGTCCTTCACCTCCTGCTGGAGCTCACGGACGTAGGCCTTGACCGCGGGAATGGGCACGCGCACCGCGTGCGGGAAGACGTGATCGAGCGGTTCGACCTTCTCCTCGCAGAACCGCTTCACCCAGTCGAGCTTCTCCTGGAACTCGGGTTCGGTACTGAAATCCCAAGCCATGCAGGCCTCCTTGCCCTCGCCTCGCCGCGAAATCGCCGGACCCGAAGCGGCCCACACCGTTCACCTTGCCACCGAATACGACCCTCGTCCCCATTCGACGCCGGTTCGCCGTGGAACGCGCCACGGCCGGCTGGATCTCCGGCGAACTGCTCACACAGGCACACGTACCCGTCTGTTCCCATACGCCACTTCTAGCTCACTAGTCACTAGAACCACAAAAGATAAGATATTCCACACCCGTCACTTTGATCCTATTTTATAACAATGAGATCAATGGCCACGTTGGTTCCATAGACGGCCGTCGCAGATTCTTATGCCCCGAAAAGGTATGACTGCGACGGGGATACAGCTACAGAACGGCGTTGACCAGCCGGAACGAGTGCTTCCGGCCGCTCCCCAACAGCCTCTCTGGCCCCATGAGTAGCGTAAGAATTAAATAGACTCATAGAACACAATTAGACTCATTAACATCTCTGTTTAACTTCCGCCTCATCTGTAAACTCGCTATCACGATTTGAGCTTGAGGACCGCAGCCCACTCTCGAATTGTTGGTGTGCGCGTTACGGGAACCTCACGGAGGGATCGATATGAGTATCCGGAAGGCGGTCACCGTCGCCGTCATTACTGGTGTGATCGCGGTTGCGCAAATGGCCCTGGCAATCCCCTCGGCAAGCGCTGAACCGAACTGGGACGCGATGGCTCAATGCGAGTCAGGAGGGAACTGGTCCGAGAACACCGGCAACGGCTTCTACGGCGGACTTCAGTTCACCCCGGCCACGTGGGCTGCGAACGGAGGGGTCGGATCACCTGTTACCGCCAGCCGCGATGAGCAGATCCGTGTCGCGCGTAACGTTTTGAACACCCAAGGACTCGGAGCTTGGCCAGTCTGCGGTGGGCCGGACGGCTGGGCGGCAGGTAAGTGCCGCGCCATGGTCGCCTGGATTCCCGTCGGGAATCTGCCGCATCTGTGCACTGTGGTGCTCAATCCGTTCGCCTGAAACACGATCGGAGAGCCAGTCCAGCGCAACGTGTTTGAATGAAGTTGAATGTTGCGTGGTTTCAGCAAGCCCTAGCCCCATACGGCCGCGAGCGACGCAGCTCCAACAACGCCGCCTCCACCCGCGCCGGCATCTGATGCGGACACGACGCCGGCCGATGCGACCGATCACTCAACCCGTCCAGGGCCGCCTCTTCATAGCGGGCCAGCCACGAATGCAGCGTCTGACGCGACACCCCGACCTTCTGTGCCACCTGCGACACCGACAAACCGTCGCTGATCACGGCCAACACCGCCTGATACCTCTGCTCGGCCACGCTTAACTCCCTCATCAAGGGAGTGTCAAGGATCAACCGAAGCCACTGTCAAGCATCAGCCGAAACACTGTCGCCCATCAACCGAAGGCGAAATGTCACGCATCAACCGACCGAATACACCTCTGAAGTGGGGCGGGCGGGGCTCGAACCCGCGACCAATGGATTATGAGTCCACGGCTCTAACCGACTGAGCTACCGCCCCGACGCGCTTATGCGCGGCCACTATGTTCGCATGATGGCGTCGCGCCCGGCGGAGGCGGTCGGAAGTGCGCTGTTAGTCCGTCCACATAGCCCGAGGTTGACGCGTGAGGGCGCTAGCGTGATTCCGTGAACAAGCAGACCGTCGCCTTGCTGTTGGCTGCGTGGTGCGCGTTGGTCATCGTGCCTGCCTGGATCGTCGTCGCACTGTTCACCGGCGCGGACGCCGAGGCCAACGTCACGGGTCCGATCTTAATCATCTGGATCGTCGGCTATCTGCTGCAGCTCGGCGTGTTCATGGCCGCCGCACGCAAGGCTTCCGGAAACAGCATCGTCGGGTGGGTGCTCGCGTCGATCGTGCCGTGGATCGCGGACTGGTCGGCGCCGGTCGCGGCATGGGGACCCGCGGTGTGCGCGATCGTCGTCGTCGCCTACGCCGTGTGGTTCTACTCGCGTTTGGCGCGTAGTGACGATCTGCAGCACAACGGAATTCCGGCGGTGGGTACCGTCCTGGAGGTCAAGAAGCCGATCATGAACTCGATCATCAACAGCGTGTACATCCGCAGGACGATGATGCTGCGCATCGAACGCTCCGATGGCGCACCGCCTTACGAGGCGAGGTTCTCGGGCACCTTCATGCTCGGCGAGATCCCAGGGCCGGGCGCAGTGTTCACCCTCCGCGTGGATCCGGCCAACCCCAAGCACTTCGAAACAGTCGACGGGACAACCCCATCCGCAACGCCAGCGCCATCGGCGTCAACGTGGCTACCCCGCAATGATCCCACCATCACCGAGCAGTTGCAGCAGCTCGACGACATGCACCGTCGGGGTGCCCTCACCGACGACGAATTCGCAGCGGCCAAGCAACGGGTCCTGCGCGGCTGAGGTCAGCTGTACACCGGCTGACCGTCCAGTCCGAGCAGGTACCGCTCGGTGCCCTCCTCGATGCGCGGCGCGTCACCGCCGAGTGCGACGGCGATCTTGTTGGTGGCGTTGCGCATCACGTCGAAGGTGATCTCGAGCGCTTCGGTGTCTGAGTAGTGCGCCAGCACCCCCTTCGCGACGTCGTCATCAATCGTTGACGGCGTCCAGATCAGTGCATCGACGTACCGCAGCGCGGCCTTCTGCCGCTCGTCGAGCAGCGGCGACGTCTCGTAGTTCTCGATGTCGGCGTACATCGACTCGGTGCCGCCGGCATCCAGCGCAGTGCCCTCGCGCAGCGACTTGCACAGCCGGCAGTTGTGCTGCACCGCCCCGCGCAACCTCACCACCTCGGTGGTGACGGGATCCAGCGAACGCAACGCACCGACCGTCGGGGCGTACACGTTGAGCAGCAGGTCGACGGGGTCGGTGTCGCGATCCCAACCGACCGGGTCGACGACGGGCGTGAAGCCGAGGGACGCCAGGCCCGCCTTCACCCGGGGCACGAAGTCCGCGATGAAGATCAGCGCCGTCACCCGAAAGGCGTTGCCGCCCAATGCGGAGAAGAACGACGCCCGCTGCTCGGCACCGATCATCGAGACGTCGACGGCGAACTGCTCGGCGAACGCGGCGAGCGTCGGATCGTCGGCGGCCGCGCCGTCGGTGGCCAGCGCAGGCAGCGACAGCGCCTTCGCGCACGTTTCGCGCACCAGCGCATTGGCCCCGGCGTCCCCGTCCGGAGACAGCGCGATGAGCCGGGTCAGCAGGGCGTAGATCTCGTCGTCCATGCTCGCGATTATTGCGCCTGACTCACGGAGGACATGTGGAAGTCCGGGATTCGCAGTGACGGCATGGCCGCCCGCGTCGCCCAGTCGCCCCATTCGCGGGGCAGATTTACCTCGCTGACCCCGGCCTCGGTCGCGCGACGCAGCAGGTCCAGCGGGCTTTCGTTGAACCGGAAGTTGTTGACCGCCGCGGTGACTTCACCGTCCTCGATCAGATAGACGCCGTCACGGGTGAGCCCGGTCAGCAGCAGCACGGCCGGGTCGACCTCCCGGATGTACCACAGCGTCGTCAGCAACAGCCCGCGTTCGGTGCCCGCGATCATGTCGGCCAGGCTCGCCGTGCCCCCGGTCATCAGCAGGTTGTCCGCGGGCA
>JAOPVF010000160.1 GCA_025963195.1 Mycobacterium sp.
GGATTCGCGAAGGGGTCAGGAGAGGCCATGGCTACGGCCGAAGGTTATCTACGGCGGCTCACCCGCCGGCTGACGGAAGACCCGTCGCAGCGCGACGTCGAGGAACTCAGCGACGAAGCCGCTCACAACGGTGCGCAGAAGGCGATCGACTGTCGGCGCGGCCAGGAAGTGACGATGGTGGGCACGCTGCGTTGCGTCGAGACCAATGCCAAGGGCTGCGCGGGCGGTGTGCGCGCCGAGCTGTTCGACGGCACCGACTCGGTGATGCTGGTCTGGCTCGGTCAGCGCCGGATCGCGGGCATCGAGTCGGGCTGCACGCTTCGCGTGCACGGCCGACTCGGCAATCTGGAGAACGGCAGCAAGGCGATCTACAATCCGCACTACGAGATTCAGAAGTGAGTGGTCCCGAAAAGGACACTGCTGACGAGGTCGAGCCGGACGGGCAGGGCGCGCCCGCGCAGAAGCTCAACGCACACGCACTGCTCGAGCAGATGGGTGGCATCAGCGGCCTGATCTACTCGTCGCTGCCGATCCTGGTGTTCGTCCCCGTGTCGTCGTTGGCTGGGCTGATGCCCGCAATCTTCGCCGCACTCGGCGTGGCCACCTTGATCCTGATCTGGCGGCTGATCCGCAAGGACTCGTTGCAGCCGGCCTTCTCCGGCTTCTTCGCCGTCGGGGTCAGCGCGCTGATCGCGTACCTGGTGGGGGAGTCCAAGGGCTATTTCCTGCTCGGCATCTGGTCATCGCTGCTGTACGCCGCGGTGTTCGCGATTTCCGTGCTGATCAGGCGCCCCGTGGTGGGCTACGTCTGGGGTTGGGTCAACCAGCATGACCGAGGCTGGCGCAAGGTGCGCAAGGCCGTCTTCGCGTTCGACGTCGCCACCGTGACGTGGGTCGTGGTGTTCGGTGCCCGGTTCGTCGTGCAGAACCATCTCTACGACGCCGATCAGACCGGCCTGCTCGGTGTTGCGCGCATCGCGATGGGCTGGCCGTTGACGGGCGTCGCTGCCCTGGTGACGTACCTGGCCATCCGCACCGCGCAGCGGGCGGTGCACGAGCTGGAGGACGCCGAAGGGCTGCGTGCTGGCGACGCGGCTGACGTCGCCGATACAGCCCAGGCGCCCGAGACCACCGAGGCCCGCACCGACTGACGAGCGTGCCGGTGCCGGATCAGACCATTCATCCCCGCGTCGCTTCGCTCGCCCCAGGTGACCGGCCGCTCATCGCGGTCGCGGTGCTCGCCTCGTTCGTGGCGTTCCTCGACGGCTCGGTGGTCAACCTGGCGCTTCCCGCCATCGCCGCGGACCTCGGCGGTGGACTTGCCCTGCAGCAGTGGGTGGTGGACGGCTATCTGCTTGGTCTCGGCGCGCTGATCCTCGTTGCGGGCGCGGTGTCCGACCAGTTCGGCAGGCTCAACGTGCTGCGTACGGGCCTCGCGGTGTTCGCGGTCGCGTCGATGCTGTGCGCCGTCGCGCCGACCGGTTGGGTGCTCGTCGCCGCCCGGTGTCTGCAGGGCATCGGCGCAGCCTTCCTGGTGCCCAGCTCGCTGGCGATGATCAACGCCCGGTTCACCGGTGCCGCGCAGGCCCGCGCGATCGGCACGTGGACGGCGTGGACGGGCACCGCGTTCGTGGTGGGCCCGCCGCTCGGCGGACTGCTCGTCGATTCGCTGAACTGGCGATGGGTCTTCGGCATCAACATCGTTCCACTGGCGGTGACGCTGTACCTGACGACCAAGCTCGTGCAGGACGATGTCGGGCAGAGGCGTTGGCGCCAAATCGATTTCGTCGGCGCGACGCTGTGCGCAGTCGGGCTGAGCGCTGCGGTGTTCGCGCTGATCGAACAGCAGCGGCTTGGAATGTCGCACCCGGCCGTGGCGGGCGGTCTGGCCGTTGGGCTGGCGTGCCTGGTGGCGTTCCCGTTCTGGGAGCGGCGGTCGCCGAACCCGATGATGCCCCTGCAACTGTTCGCCGCGCGCAACTTCGCGGTCGGCAACCTCGCGACGGTGTTCCTCTATGCGGCGGTCTCACTGGGCACGCTGCTCGTCGCGCTGTTCCTGCAAGAATCCGTTGGCCTCTCGGCCACGCAGGCGGGTTTGGCGACCCTGCCCCTTCCTGTGCTGTCGTTCTTCCTGGCGCGCCCGTTCGGCACCCTGGCCGGCCTGCACGGGCCGCGGCTCTACATGGCGGTCGGACCGATCATCGCCGCGGTCGGCTTCCTGTTGCTGGCGTTCTCGCGTCCGGCAGGGGGCGCGCCGTTCGACTTTTGGACGCAGATGCTGCCGGGTTTGGCCGTCTTCGGCGTCGGCCTTTCCATCACCGTGTCGCCGCTCACGGCGGCAGTCCTGGCCGCCGTCGACCCCGCCCAGAGCGGCATCGGATCTGCCATCAACAACGCGGTCTCCAGGATCGCCGGGCTCATCGCGATCGCATTCACCGGCGTGATCATCGGTGCGGCAGACCATTCGGGGTTCGCGCCTGGCGACTTCGCAGGATTTCGGCATGGTGCTGTGGTGGTCGCGGCGCTGTTCGCCGTCGCAGGGCTGATCTCCGCCGTCGGAATAAGCAATGCCCAATGCGACTACGCGAGGGTGTCACCCGCGGCGGTCGCGCCGCTGCACGACCGCGCGACGCCGCCGCCGGCCGTGACCGGAAGGGACTAACCGTTCCAGCGCGGGCGCAGCACCTGTTCGCGCAGCCGGTCCTCGACCTCGGCGATCGCCACGAACAGCAGCTCGTCGCCGCCCTCCAGCGGTTCGTCGCCCTCGGGCACGATCACCCTGGAGCCCCGCAGGATGGTCACCAACGACGCGTCACGGGGCAGATCGAGCCGCTTGACGGCCTTGCCGCCCCACGGCGTGTCGTCGGGCAGGGTGATCTCGACGAGGTTGGCCTGGCCCTTGCGGAAGCTCATCAGTCGAACGAGGTCGCCGACGGAGACCGCCTCCTCGACCAGTGACGCCAGCATCCGTGGGGTGGACACCGCGACGTCGACACCCCAGTTCTCGTCGAACAGCCACTCGTTGCGCGGATCGTTCACCCGCGCCACCACGCGCGGCACCGCGAACTCAGTCTTGGCCAGCAGGCTGACCACCACGTTGGCCTTGTCGTCGCCCGTCGCGGCGATCACCACGTCGAAGTCCTGGATCCCCACCGATTCCAGCAGGGTCAACTCGCACGCATCGCCGAGGCGCCAGTGCGCGGC
>JAOPVF010000014.1 GCA_025963195.1 Mycobacterium sp.
GTGGCAGGGTGGCGCTCAAGGAACAGAACGTGATGGGCGCGATGCAGCTCTTCGCGGCGTGCCAGAAGGCGCCATCGGTGCGCCGCGTGGTGCTCAAGTCCACCTCCGAGGTGTACGGCTCGAGCCCGCGCGACCCGGTGCTGTTCACCGAGGCAGGCAGTGCACGCAGGCCACCGGGGGAGGGCTTCGCCCGCGACAGCATCGACATCGAGAGCTATGCGCGTGGTCTGGCCAGGCGAAGGCCGGACATCGCGGTCTCGATCCTGCGGTTGGCCAACATGATCGGCCCCGCGATGGACACCGCACTGTCCCGGTATCTCGCGGGCCCGGTGGTGCCGTCCGTGCTCGGACACGACGCGCGGTTGCAGCTGTTGCACGAGCAGGATGCGCTCGGCGTGCTCGAGCGGGCGACCATGGCAGGCCGCGCGGGCACCTTCAACGTCGGCGCGTCGGGGATCATCATGATGTCTCAGGCCATCCGCCGGTCGGGCCGGGTTCCGCTGCCGGTGCCGAGGTCCGCACTGGCCGCCGTGGATTCGCTGATGCGCGCAACTCGGTACACTGAACTCGACCGTGAACAGTTGAACTACGTGAGTTTCGGCCGGGTGATGGACACGGCGCGGATGCGCAAGGATCTTGGTTATAGCCCGAAGTGGACGACCGCGGAGGCTTTTGACGATTACGTCCGCGGTCGTGGATTGACGCCGATCATCGACCCGCGATGGGTACTCTCTGTGGAGAATCGCGCGGTGGCGGCGGCGCAGCGTTGGGGACGTTAGACAAAAGCAGCGTTGGGGACGTTAGACAAAACTAGGGTTGGGCGGGGAGAGGGTATCGACGTGGCGGGCGACTCAAAAGCGAAAGTGATTCCGCTGCACTCGAATCCGAGCCGGGCATCGGCTCAGCGACGGGCAGCCGCGCGGGTTGATGGCGCGCGCAGGCATCCCTCGCTTCTAGAGGACCCTGGCACGCGTGCCTCGGCCGAACAGATGGCGGCGGTGGTCCGGGAGATCGACCAGCGTCGCGGTTCGGTTTCCGGTTCACCGACGGCCGACGACTCACCCAACGAGCTCGCGCAGCGCGTCGCGGCGATCGCCGAATTCGTGCGCAAGCGGATGTCGGGTGACTACACCGTCGACGAGTTCGGCTTCGATCCGCACCTCAACGCGGCAATCTTCTTGCCTTTGCTGAGAGTGTTCTTCAAGTCGTGGTTCCGGGTCGAGGTCAGTGGCATCGAAAACCTGCCGGACACCGGTGCGGCACTCATTGTGGCCAACCACGCCGGCGTCTTGCCGTTCGACGGATTGATGACGTCGGTCGCGGTGCACGATGAGCATCCCGCGCACCGCGACCTTCGCCTGCTGGCCGCCGACATGGTGTTCGACCTCCCGGTGTTCGGCCAGGCCGCGCGCAAGGCCGGGCACACCATGGCCTGCACCGCCGACGCGCACCGGCTGCTGGCCGCAGGTGAGCTGACCGCCGTGTTCCCCGAGGGCTACAAGGGTCTCGGCAAGCCGTTCCGCGACCGCTACAAGCTGCAGCGGTTCGGTCGCGGCGGGTTCGTCGCCGCGGCGCTGCGCGCGAAGGCGCCCATCGTGCCGTGCTCGATCGTCGGCTCCGAGGAGATCTATCCGATGATCGCCGACGTCAAGCTGCTGGCCAGGCTGTTGGGACTGCCGTACTTTCCGGTGACGCCGCTGTTCCCGTTGGCGGGCCCGGTGGGGCTGATCCCGATGCCGTCCAAGTGGCACATCCAGTTCGGCGAGCCGATTCACACCGAGGATTACGACGAGTCGGCTGCCGACGACCCGATGATCACGTTCGAGTTGACCGACCAGGTCCGCGAGACCATTCAGCAAACCCTGTACCAGCTTCTGGCCAACCGCAGGAACGCGTTCATCGGCTGACCGCTAGTCGGCGCCTACCGAGGTTTGCTTGGCAATCATTCTGGCGACCGCCGCATCGCGGGCAGCCGCGATCTGTGCGGTGACTTCCTCGGTCTCGTCCGGGTACGCGGCCTCGCCGAGAATCGTGACGATGCTGGTCAGCACCGGGTTGCCGTCGTCATCGGTGACCTCGCCACGGACCTCGGTGAGGATGGCGCCGTGCGACTCGATCACCGAATCCAGGTACGAGTCGAACCACAGCTTGTCACCCGCCACGATGGGGCGGTGGAAGACCAGTTTCTGGTCACGGTGCAGCACCCGCTCCATGTCGACCGGCACGTCGAACTGTTGGAAGATCTCCTCCTGCACGCGCCGTCCGGCGACCGCGACGAACGTCAACGACGCGATCAGCGAGTCGTAGCCGCATTCGGCGGCGGCTTCCTCGGAGTAGTGGGCTGGATGATCGTCCTTCACCGCACGTGCGAACTCGCGAACCTTCTCGCGATCGACCTCGAAGTAGTCCGGGTACCGGAAATGGGTACCGATGATGTCTGCGGCGATGCTCATAGTCGGATTGTTCCCCCACTCTTGCTTCCTCGGCGTGGAAGCGGCGCTGACTCTATCAGCGGATTCCCCGTCGCTTCGCTCGCCCAGACGCTTTTTCCCGTCGCTTCGCTCGCCCGGACGCTTTTCCCCGTCGCTTCGCTCGCCCCAAAACGAAATGCCCAGCTCAACTCTGGCGGCGCGACACCACAGCCGCCAGCGCCCCGCCGAGCGCACCGAGTGCGAGTGCCGACGGCACGCCGACCCGTGCGGCCTTGCGGGCGGTGCGGAAGTCGCGAATCTCCCAGCCGCGCTCGCGGGCCAGGTCACGGAGGGCGGCGTCGGGGTTGATCGCGACGGCCGTGCCGACCAGCGACAGCATCGGCACGTCGTTGAAGCTGTCCGAGTACGCGGTGCAGCGCCGCAGGTTGAGGCCTTCGCGGATGGCCAGCGACCGCACCGCGTGGGCCTTGCCTGCGCCGTGCAGGATCTCGCCGACCAGCCGACCGGTGAACACACCGTCCACCGACTCGGCCACCGTTCCGAGCGCACCCGTAAGGCCGAGCTTGCGGGCGATCGTGGCGGCGAGCTCGTAGGGCGTCGCGGTGACCAGCCAGACCTGCTGGCCCGCGTCGAGGTGCATCTGGGCGAGCGCACGGGTGCCCGACCAGATCTTGTCGGCGATGATCTCGTCGTAGATCTCCTCGCCGACGGCCTCGAGCTCCGCCGTCTCGCGGCCTTCGATGAAGGCAAGCGCCTTGCGCCTGCCCTCGGCCACGTCGTCGCTGTTCTCCTTGCCGGTGAGCTGAAACTTGGCTTGCGCGTAGCCGAATCGAGCCAGATCGCCGTAGGTGAAGTACTTCCGTGCGGCCAGACCGCGGGCGAAGTGCACCAGCGAGGAGCCCTGCACCAGGGTGTTGTCGACGTCGAAGAAGGCGGCCGCGGTGAGGTCCGGTGGGGGCGGCGGGGGCGGCGCCGCCGGCGAGTCGTCCTCGGCGTCGGCCTGGACGTCAGCGTCGACGACCTCCCCGGACTCGGACACGGGTCAACCCTAAGCCACGCGATACTGGGGAACGTGGAGCATCGGGTACAGCTGCTGACGCGTGCCGGGTGTGGGCTGTGCGACAGGGCCAAGGACCGCCTGGCCGCATTGGCGGACGAGCTCTCCTTCCGATTCGCGGCGACAGACGTGGACGCGGCGGCCGACGCCGGTGACCCTGCACTGCGGGCCGAATACGGTGACCGGCTGCCCGTGGTGCTGCTGGACGGGCGCGAGCACAGCTACTGGGAGATCGACGAGCCGCGGCTGCGTGCCGATCTGGCGGCGGAGTAATCCCAGCAAATTTGGCCGAAGGGCAGCTCAACGGCTACCTTTGATCACGTGGTGACGAGGCCATGAGCGTTCTGCTATTCGGGGTTTCGCACCGTAGTGCTCCGGTGTCGGTGCTTGAGCAATTGAGCACCACCGAGGCCGATCAGGCCAAGATCGTCGCACAGTTGCTGCAGTCCTCGCTGGTTACCGAGGCGATGGTGCTCTCGACGTGCAATCGCGTCGAGATCTACGCCGTTGTCGAGGCGTTCCACGGCGGTCTGTCGGTGATCGGGTCGGTGCTGGCCGAGCATTCCGGCATGTCGCTCGGCGACCTCACGAAGTACGCCTACGTGCGTTACGCCGAGGCTGCCGTCGAGCATCTCTTCGCGGTGACCAGCGGCTTGGATTCCGCGGTGATCGGCGAGCAGCAGGTGCTCGGCCAGGTCCGCCGCGCCTACGCTGCCGCCGAGTCCAACCAGACCGTCGGCCGCACCCTGCACGAACTGGCCCAGCGAGCGCTGTCGGTCGGCAAGAGGGTGCACTCCGAGACCGGCATCGACGCCGCGGGTGCATCCGTGGTGTCGGTGGCGTTGGACATGGCCGCCACGAAGCTGGACGGCCTGGCTGGCCGCTCCGCGGTCGTGATCGGTGCCGGATCCATGGGCGCGCTGTCCGGTGCGCACCTGGTGCGGGCGGGCATCGGCCGGGTGCACGTCGTGAACCGCTCCCTGCCACGCGCCGAGCGGCTCGTCGAGAACCTCCGCGAGCAGGGCGTCGACGCCCACGCCTTCCCGTTCGACCACCTTCCGCCGGTGCTGTCGGATGCCGACGTCGTCGTCTCCTGTACCGGTGCGGTGCGGCCCGTGGTGTCACTCGCCGACGTGCACCGCGGACTGGCGCACGGGCAGGAACCGAAGCAGCTGGTGATCTGCGATCTCGGCATGCCCCGCGACGTCGACCCCGCGGTGGCCGGCCTGCCCGGCGTCTATGTGGTCGACATGGACCGTATTCAGCGCGAACCCGCGGCCAAGGCCGCCGCGTCCGACGCCGAGGCTGCCCGCACGATCGTCGCCGCAGAGGTGGCCAACTACCTGGCCGGGCAGCGGATGGCCGAGGTCACACCGACCGTGACGGCGTTGCGTCAGAGGGCCGCCGACGTCGTCGAGGCCGAGCTGCTGCGGCTGGACAACCGGCTGCCAGGGCTGGAGTCCGCGCACCGCGACGAGGTCGCCCGCACCGTCCGCCGCGTCGTCGACAAGCTTCTGCACGCCCCGACGGTCCGCGTCAAGCAGCTGGCCAGCGCGCCAGGCGGGGACAGCTACGCGGAGGCGCTTCGTGAGTTGTTCGAGCTCGACCCGCAAGCCGTCGATGCGGTGTCCGGTGGCGAATTGCCATTGTTCACAACCGATTCCCGGTTGGAACGGGACAAGTCCGAGTAGCGCTTGCCCATCACAAACGACACGGTGATCCGGATCGGCACCCGGGGCAGCCTTCTAGCGACCACACAGGCCGGGTTGGTCCGCGACGCGCTGATCGCCAAGGGCTACCGCGCCGAACTCGTCGTCATCAGCACCGCCGGTGACCGATCGAGTGGGCCCATCGCCGACATCGGCGTCGGGGTCTTCACCGCCGCGCTGCGTGACGCCATCGCCGACGGCAGGGTCGACATGGCCGTGCACTCGTACAAGGACTTGCCGACCGTGCAGGACGATCGCTTCCTGATCGCGGCGATCCCGCCTCGCGAGGACGCCAGGGATGCGTTGGTGGCCCGCGATGGAATGGTGCTCGGGGAGCTGCCGTCGGGGTCCGTGATCGGTACGTCGAGCCCGCGCAGGACCGCGCAGCTTAGAGCACTGGGTCTCGGTTTGGAAATTCGCCCCCTACGAGGCAACCTAGACACCAGGTTGAACAGGGTAAGCAGTGGTGATCTCGACGGTGTCGTCGTCGCCCGAGCGGGATTGGCCCGCATCGGACGGCTCGGTGCCATCACGGAGAGCCTCGAGCCGGTGCAGATGTTGCCCGCGCCGGCTCAGGGGGCGCTTGCGGTGGAGTGTCGTGCGAGTGATATCGAGCTCGCCGCGCTGTTGGGGGAGTTGGACGATCCCGACACGCGCGCCGCGGTCACCGCAGAGCGGACCCTGCTCGCCGAACTGGAGGCGGGTTGCTCCGCGCCGGTCGGCGCGATCGCGGAAGTGGTCGAGTCGATCGACGAGGACGGCCGTGTCTTCGAAGAGCTGTCGTTACGCGGCTGCGTGGCGGCGCTAGACGGATCCGACGTGATCCGTGCGTCCGGAATCGGGACACCCGATCGGGCACGGGAGCTAGGGCTCTCGGTGGCCGCGGAGTTGTTCGAGCTGGGGGCGCGGGAAGTGTTGGTGCAGCGGACTGAGAGCGGGAGTGACTGATGACCACCCGAGGGCGTAAGCACAAGCCCGGCCGCATTACGTTCGTGGGTTCCGGGCCCGGCGATCCTGGGCTTTTGACGACCCGCGCACGCACGGTTCTGGCCAATGCGGCATTGGTATTCACCGACCCGGACGTGCCCGAGGCGGTGCTTGCCCTGGTCGGCACCGAACTGCCTCCGCCGTCCGGACCCGTGGAGGCGGCCAAACCATCCGACGACGCGACCGACGCCGACGCGCACGAAGCGGCGACCGCCTTCCCCAAGGGGGTGGACGTGCGGCCCGCGCTCGGTGATCCGGCCGAGGTGGCCAAGGTCCTGGTCAACGAGGCCCGCAACGGCATGGACGTAGTCCGTCTGGTGGCGGGCGACCCGCTGTCGGTCGACTCCGTGACCACCGAGGTGAACGCGGTATCGCGCACCCATACCCTCTTCGAGATCGTGCCTGGGCTGCCCGCGACGACCGCGGTGCCGACCTACGCCGGGCTGCCGCTCGGTTCGTCGCACACCGTGGCCGACGTCCGTGGTGACGTGGACTGGGGCGCGCTGGCCGCGGCGCCGGGACCTCTGATCCTGCACGCCACCGCGTCGCATCTGCCCGATGCCGCCCGCACGCTCATCGAGTACGGGCTGACCAACACCACGCCGTGTGTGATCACTGCCAACGGCACCACCTGCCAGCAACGGTCGATCGAGACCACGCTGGCCGGTCTGCTCGACAAGAACACGCTGGCAAGCAGTGACCCGTCGGGCTCGCTGGCCGGACCGCTGGTCGCGACGATCGGCAAGACCGTCGCCAACCGCGCGAAGCTGAACTGGTGGGAGAGCCGGGCGCTGTACGGCTGGACCGTGCTGGTGCCCCGTACCAAGGATCAGGCCGGCGAGATGAGCGATCGTCTCGTCTCTCACGGCGCCCTGCCCATCGAGGTGCCGACCATCGCCGTCGAGCCGCCGCGTAGCCCGGCTCAGATGGAGCGCGCCGTCAAGGGATTGGTCGACGGCCGGTTCCAGTGGGTCGTGTTCACCACGACCAACGCGGTTCGCGCGGTGTGGGAGAAGTTCAACGAGTTCGGGCTCGACGCGCGTGCATTCTCCGGGGTCCGGATCGCCTGCGTCGGTCAGGCCACCGCAGATCGGGTGCGCGCCTTCGGAATCAACCCCGAACTTGTGCCCGCTGGCGAGCAGAGCTCGCTTGGGCTGCTCGACGAGTTCCCGCCATACGACGACATCTTCGATCCGGTCAACCGGGTGCTGTTGCCGCGCGCCGACATCGCCACCGAGACGCTGGCCGAGGGCCTGCGCGAACGCGGCTGGGAGATCGAGGACGTGACGGCCTACCGGACGGTGCGCGCCGCACCGCCGCCGGCGCAGACGCGCGAGATGATCAAGACCGGCGGCTTCGACGCGGTCTGCTTCACCTCGAGCTCGACGGTACGCAACCTGGTCGGCATCGCTGGCAAGCCGCACGCGCGGACCATCGTCGCGTGCATCGGACCCAAGACCGCCGAGACGGCCGCCGAGTTCGGCTTGCGCGTCGACGTGCAGCCGGAGACCGCCGCGGTTGGCCCCCTGGTGGAGGCGCTTGCCGAGCATGCCGCCCGACTGCGTGCCGAAGGTGCCTTGCCTCCGCCGCGCAAGAAGAGCCGTCGCCGCTAAGGTCGAAGTCGTGGCATTCCCAAGACATCGGCCCCGTCGGCTGCGCTCCACCACGGCCCTACGTCGGCTGGTGGGCCAGACATCTTTGGAGCCAAGGCATTTGGTGCTGCCGATGTTCGTCGCCGACGGCATCGAGGAGCCGCGGCCCATCGTGTCGATGCCCGGCGTCGTCCAGCACACCCGCGACTCTCTGCGCAAGGCGGCCGCCGAGGCGGTCGACCTGGGTGTAGGCGGCCTGATGCTGTACGGGGTGCCTCGGGTCGAGGACAAGGACGCGTCGGGATCCGCCGGGATCGCCGAGGACGGCATCCTCAACGTGGCGCTTCGGGACCTGTCCGCCGACCTTGGTGACGCCACCGTGCTGATGGGCGACACCTGTCTCGACGAGTTCACCGACCACGGACACTGCGGCGTTCTCGACGGCGAAGGCCGAGTCGATAACGACGCCACGAACGCCCGTTACGTCGAACTTGCGGTGGCACAAGCGAATTCCGGTGCACACGTGGTTGGGCCGAGCGGGATGATGGACGGCCAGGTCGCTGCCATCCGGGACGGCCTCGACGACGCCGGGCATACGGATGTCGCCATCCTCGCCTACTCGGCGAAGTTCGCGTCCGCGTTCTACGGGCCGTTCCGCGAAGCGGTTTCGTCGAGCTTGAAGGGTGACCGGCGCACCTACCAACAGGATCCGCGCAATGCCCGCGAAGCCGTGCACGAGATCGAGCTCGACATCGACGAGGGCGCCGACATCGTGATGGTGAAACCGGCCATGAGCTACCTGGACGTGGTGCGGGCCGCCGCGGACATCTCGCCCGTGCCGGTGGCTGCGTACCAGATCTCCGGTGAGTACTCGATGATCTGCGCCGCGGCGGCCAACGGCTGGATCGATCTGCAGGC
The DNA here is from genome assembly GCA_025963195.1 of Mycobacterium sp. Classification (GTDB taxonomy): domain Bacteria; phylum Actinomycetota; class Actinomycetes; order Mycobacteriales; family Mycobacteriaceae; genus Mycobacterium. The sequence continues at coordinate 8,696 of JAOPVF010000014.1, forward strand.
GTCCGCCTTGGAGTCGCTGATCGGTATCCGGCGTGCGGGCGCCGACATCGTGCTGACCTACTGGGCGGCCGAAGCCGCCTCTTGGCTGGCGTGAGCGAGCCCACCGGCGACGCGACCAAGGACGTGCCGGAAGACGTCGTCACCGGCTTCTGGCTGTGGGTGGCCGCGCTGCCGCTGATGGTGACCGGTTACGTCGTCGACCTGGTGACGGGCACGACGAAGGCGCAATCGTGGTTCGTGTACGCGATCTCCGGGGTCTTCATCGTCATCGTCGCCGCGGTCGTCCTGACCTTCCTGATCCTGATGCGACAGGGCTATCGCTGGGCACTCACACTGCTCACCGGAGGTGGCGCCACCACCATCGTCTTCGTCATCGTCGGCTTGTTCGGCGCGGGCCGCCCCGAGGTGGCCGCACTGGTGTACGCGGCCACCGGGATCGTGGGTTCGGTGCTGATCGCGGGCGGGGTGTACCTGCTGCACCGCACCGACGCTCACGCGTTCTTCACCAAATGACCGTCCAGTAGGCTGTCCCGACCATGTCAGCAACGCCGCCAGTGCCGCCGAACCGGCCCCGCATCGTTGACGCAGCCTTCTGGTGCTGGCTGGCCGCGGCCGCCCTCACTGCTCTTCTCGGCCTGCTGATGGCGACCCAGTCGGCCGCCAGCACCGCGCCGTTCTTCCGGCTGGCCGGAGTGCTGTTGGTGGTCGTCGGCCTGGGCCACGGGTACGTGG